>JBHHXS010000025.1:0-20593 GCA_046757145.1 Phycisphaerae bacterium
GGTTGTGCCAACATGTCGACATTACCATTCTGCTTGACGCTTCGCTGTCTTCCCCCGGGCCTCGTTCACGCTGCGACGTAGGGGCGGCAAGGCTCTTTAGAAAGACGCGCGAGACCCACAGCCGACTCTGTCATGCGTTCGCCGTCGCCGGGCTCACCATGGAAAACCCCCTGGTCCTATGCCCCCAATGCCCGCCTCGGTTTCAGCACAATCCATCGATCGAGGAGATGGAGCGCTCGTTGTTTACGTTCGCGGATGATCTGAATCACGGTGAGCAATCCGGCGCTGCGAATCCGAGCCACGAGGGCAAGCACGGGCTTGACGCACGGGGTGCCTGTGCTCCCGGCTCAGCAAGCACGCGCGCAGGAGCGCACGGTCTTTCAGGCCCGGTTGCTAAGCCTGCTCCGACTGCCGTGGAGCTTGTGGAACTACCCTCTCAGCGGACGGAAGTCGATTACGCGGTATCGCGCATCTGCGGCTGGGTTCAGGACCCACGCTCGTCGTACCGTTATCGCAACATTGCGGTAATCGTGCGCGACTTGGGCCCGTATCATGATCTGCTCAGTGAAGCGTTGGCCGCACGCGGTATTCCATTCTTCATCGACCACCGGCGACGCATCGCACATCACCCGTTGGTGGAGCTGCTCCGCGCCGCGGTGGGTATGGTGACCGAGGAGTTCTCACTCGGCTCTTTGCAACTGGCGTTTAAGACCGGTCTTATTCCTCTCGAAGATGAGTCTCTGGACGAACTGGAGAACTTCGTTGTGGCCCATGGGCTGCACGGGTTCGATACCTGGCTGGGAAGTGACTGGGCCGTCGCTCCCAGGGCCGCTTTCGGAGACCCTGCCGTAGAGCCGGACCAGTGGGAGAAAGATCAGCTAGGGCGAGTCAACGCGACACGCCGGGCGTTCGTTGCGCTTGTTGATCCCTGGCTCAAGTTCGCTCTGGCGGCGAATGCACGGCGTGGTCCGGAATGGACCGAAGCTATCCTGAACTGGTTCGAGCACCTGGATGTGCGCCACCGGCTCGGACAACTGGCCGACACCGCGGAACATGACGGGGACGCCGACCTGGCCGCTGAGCACAGGCAGGTCTGGCGCGACATGCTGTCGTTCCTCGACGACCTCTCGCACGCCTTCTCCGACCTCAAGCTCACGATTGAAGAGCTTGCCGACGTGTTGGAGCACGGGTTGTCCAACATGACGCTTGGATTGGCCCCGCCAATGGTCGACCAGGTTCTGGTGGGCTCGATCGACCGGAGTCGTCACCCGGACATACAGGCGGCCATCGTGCTTGGCTTCAACGATGGGGTCTTCCCCGCGCGGCCGGCCGAAGACCCCGTCCTCAACGAGGATGACCGCAAGCTGCTCGCGCTGGGCGGCCTCGAGGTCGCTCCGCCGCCGCGCGACCGCCTTCTCGATGAGGCCTTGCTTGTCTACCTGGCTCTCACACGGGCGAGCGATGCTCTGGTCGTGACGTACGCAGCTGCGGACAATCAAGGCAAGGCCCTGCTCCCGTCACCGTATATCAGCACCATCCGGGACGCCTGTCACGGGCTGAGCGTTACGCGCTTGGGTGATCCGGTGCGTCGGCGTGCAACGTGGGATATCCTTTCATCACGTGATCTTGCCGGACGTATTCTCATGGAGTTTCGTGCGAGACCGGAGAGGGGTGAGGATGACGACGCGGTGCGCGGCAGATGGAACGCGCTTTACGACGACGTGCGCAACAGCCTGGCGGAGGACTCGACGCTGCGCTGGACGATGACTGCGTTCGGCGGGCCAGACAAGGCTGGGCTGTCAGCCGCATCGGTGAACCGCCTCTTCCCACAGCCGCTTGGTGCAAGCGTCTCACAGTTTGAGACCTACGCAGCTTGTCCGTTCAAGTACTTCCTGCAGTACGGTCTCAAGCTGCGCGAACGATCAGAGGCTGCGTTGGCTCCGTTGGATGTGGGGCGGGTCCATCATGCCATTCTCGAGGACGTGGTGGGTACGTTATCGACGCGCGACAAAGGGCTGGCCCGGCTTACCGACACGGAGCTGCTGGCATATTTGCACGCGAGCTGTCACCGTGTCGCTGCCAGGATGGATCGTGAGGGCGTGCTGTGTGACGCGCGCAACGCCTACCTGCTGAGCCGCTCCGCATCCCACCTGGCCCGGGTCCTTAGATCGCAGCGCAAGGTATCGCAAGCGGGCAGGGCCTGGCCGCGGGCCGCTGAGCTGCCTTTCGGATTCGGCACACTCCGTGGTCTTCCTGCCGTGGAGCTGACTACGCCCGGTGGGAGAAGGGTCTTACTGCGCGGGTACATCGACCGCGTGGATCTTGCCGAGCTGGGCGACGAACTCCTGGGTATCGTCATCGACTATAAGCGAACACGGGGCAAGCAGCTTGAGTTGAGTGCCGTCTACCACGGCTTATCGCTGCAGCTCGTCGCGTACCTGTTGGTGCTGGCGCAGCACGGGGAATCGCTCGCCGGGCGGCGCATCGTGCCCGCAGCGGGACTCTACGTCAGCCTCTCCCCCAGATACCAGTACGTTGATCATCCCGAGCTTGCCAGCCTGCGCGAGGCGGCAACGTTGGGATGCTTCCGCCCGCGTGGCGTTCTCCGCGATGACGCCGTCAGCGCGCTTGACCCCGCCCTCGAAACCGGTTGGTCGGGGACCTACAATCTCTATCGCAAGAAGGACGGCGAGCTGGGTCAGATTGACCGTTCCGACGCCGTGAGTCGCGGTTCATTCAATGCCCTGCTTGAGCACGCAAAAGCCAAGATGGGTGAATTGGCCGATGGGATACTGGACGGTGATATTGCCGTCAACCCTTGTCGCGCGGGTACGTACTCCGCGTGCTCCTGGTGTCCCATGGCCAGCGTGTGCAGGTTTGAGATGGGCATCTCCGACGTACGTTTCCTGGACACGCTCAAACGGTCGGAAGTGTTCCAACGACTAAGCGGAGACTCGGCACCACAGCTTCAGGACTGAGTCCACGTTGGGGGGGGGTAGGCGGAGCAGCAGAGAAGGGGCATCTCACCCGATGGGATTCATAACGTGCCGCGCCGCGGTCATCGGCCTATATCTTATCGAGCGGGCACGCTTCGGGACCCCGGAACTCGTCGGTGCGGTGGAGCGCGACGTGCTCTTCGTTCTCGACGGGGTAGGACGCTTCCAGGTCGCTCCACTCACCGTTCGGCGCATCATCCGAAAGAAGGGCATTCCGATGGCGAGCGTCCTCTACGACTGGCAGTTCGGGATCACCGGTGAGATCTGGACGGACCTGATGTGGCGTCGCAGGAATCGGCTGATGGCGGCCAAGCTGGCGCGCAGGCTACTCGCATTTCGGCGCGCCTATCCTCATGCGACCATTCACGTGCTGGCGTTCAGCGGTGGGGCGGGCATAGCTCTATTCGCCTGTGAGCAACTGCGAGGGCGCCACGTCGTCGAGACCATGGTGCTCGCTTGTCCTGCTGTATCACCCGATTATGATCTAACCGCTGCCCTGCGCTGCGTTACGCGCTGCTACGCGCTGGTGAGCCCTCGAGACAGGTTCATTCTGGGGCTGGGGACACGCATCTTCGGCACGACGGACCGGCGGTTCACCGCCTCGGCTGGTTATGTCGGTTTTCGGCGCCCACGACGGCTGTCACCTGAGGCAGCGGCCTTGTACGCGCGCATGCGTCAAATCGCCTGGACGCCCGCGCTGCGAGACCTCGGTCACCACGGCGGCCATACGGGATGGGTTAGTGAACGCTTTTTGGCCAGGCATCTTTTCCCAATGCTTCGCGGTGCACCGCTGCTAGCTACCTCTGAGGTGCCGTCTTGCGAGGAGCCGACCCTTGCACTGGGCGCGTGACAGTTTAGGCGGCGTCGCCCAGGGTCTCCCGACGATCGTGGTGTGGGATCCGAGTCCCAAGCGCCGGCGCGGGGTACGTGCGAGAGCACCCAACCACGTGGATTCGGAACGACTCGGGCCCGTAGGCGTCATGATGATGTACCCGTCGCTCGCGCTCCGGGCTCGGATCACGCCCCGCCGATTCCGTCGCGGACCCCCTTCCACCGCCCTCGCGCTCATCAAGTTGATTCTATCTTGATCCGAGGAATAATTGGCAAGTTCGACGTTGCGAGGAGACCTTGAGCATTATGACTACGATAAGAACTGGCGACGGTCGGGTCGGGTTGACCCGCGGATGTGAGCGCGGCCTGGCTACACCGGGTGAACGCGCGACCGGCGGCGGGGGCGATCGTGGCCCACTGACGACGCGAGGAGCGGGTATACCCCCCGTCGGTCCATCGGGCATTCGCGCTTACCGCATGCTTATCAACAATCAATGGATGTTCCTGCTGATGGCGTGTGCGCTGTCACGGACGGCTGTCGCGTCGGCGGACGACGCGAAGCGCGAGCCGGCGTTGGGAGGGCACTGCCCCGTATGCTACTTCGAGAAGGGGCAGGCTCAAAAAGGCGCACCCGCCCATCAGGTGGATTATCTCGGAGAGCTTTACTACTTCTGCAGCGCTGAAGCCAAGAAGAAATTCGAGACGGTCCCCGACAAGTACCTGCCGCAACTGGGCGGACTCTGCACGATGGCTTTGGGCGGACCATACGGCAACAGGATGCCCGGCGACCCCGCCGCCTTCGCGATCGTCGACGGCAGGCTCTATCTGTTTTTCGACCAGCGTGCAAAACAACTATGGGAGGAAACGCCTCGTAGTGTCATTCTGCGGGCACACGAGCTGTTCGAGCAGCCGCGATTGCGTGGATACTGCCCCGTATCCTATCTGCGCGACAACAAGGCAGTGAAAGGCAACCCTTCGATTCGGTCCGTCTACAAAACCTACGTCTATTACATGCAGTCGCGCGATGCCAAGAAGGCGTTTGACGAGGAGCCCGAAAAATACATCCCTCCCTATTGGAAATACTGCACGACATACATGGCTGACCATCTTCTGAAGTATTTCGACCCGAAGTTGTTCCGCGTCGTCGATGGGAGGACATACTTCTTCCACGATGAAGAGGCCAGGAAGAAGTTCGATGCCAACCCGGCGGAGATCATCCGCAAGGCCGACGCGAGATGGTCGTGGCTGCAACCCAAGTGACATTCCGACAGCCGGATACGTCCGCTTCCGCTCGCACACGTTGTCGCCCGGCGATCCGTCCTGCCCGCGCCCCGCTGCCGCCACCACCGGTTTCGCTCCAGCTTTAACGCCCGACGCGCCGATAACGGACAACACGCGGATGGCCAGTGTCGTAGTAGCCGTACTTGAAAAAGAGTAGCAGCGGATGCAACGTGATCACCGTTCGGGCAAGCTGTGCAGTGGCCTCGCAACAGCCCGCCCTAGCCGGGCGAGAGCGTTCCTCCTGCCCATCTGCGCGCTGGCCACCGCTGCGTTCCTATGGCCTGCGGTGCTGACTTTTGATCCCGGGGATTGGCCCAGCCCCAACCAGTTTCCGCACAATACGCCTTGCAGTAACGCCTGCGGCATTGTGGGGGCATGGTGCAGCTATCACCTTGTCTACTACATAGGAAACAGCACATATGCCCTGCTTGCCTACGCCACCCTTGCCGCACTTATACGCATTTCCGGCGGTGAGATCACTAATCTGCCCGAGAGGCTTTTCGGGCTGGGCATAGTGGTTGCCTGCACCTCGGCAGCGGCTCACTTGATGTCTGCGACAGCTGTGACACCGCTCCCTGTAGGGAACGGAGGAGTGATCGGCTTTGGCTTGGGGGAGCTGTTGACGCAGAGTCTGTCACACGTGGGAACGTTGATCGTGCTGGCGTCCAGCCTCGTCGTGGGTCTCCTGTTCGCAACCGAAGGGTGGACCCACGCGATTCCCCGCTTCCTCGTCAAGATGGGCCGGCTCTGGGTTAGACTGACGCCCTCACGAAGCACCGGTGCGGCTTCGCCGGCGCGATCACCGGTACCGTCTGCGGCGCACGGTGGGGCGGCGCCTGACGAGACGGAAGCACTCATCCGCGTAACGCATCCGGGCCCGAAGGCACGCATCGACGGTATCCGCGCTACCTCCAGGACGGACAGCGACATCGGTAGCGACCCATCCTTTGACCATCGCGTCGGGCCGGCGTCCGGTGGGCGCGGCACAGAAAGTGAGAGTGTGACAGCACACACCCGCGATCAGCAGTGGGGGGACTCTACCCCGTACGCAAGTGTACCTGCTGCGCCGGTGGATGCCCGTCGCTCGGGAGTCCGCGACGACACCGGGTACGCTGCCAAGCCGAAAGGATTGCTCCGCCGTCGTTCCGACCCGAAGGTGAACGTACGCCCGACCGGGGCACCGCCTAGAGCGGAGGCTTACCCGCGTCAGATCGACAACTGGCGACTTCCTTCCGTCGACTTGCTTCGCGAGCCGGACTATGAGTTCACGTCGAAGCAAGAGGCTGCTGTCCGCCATAAGGCTAGGACCTTGGAGCGGACCTTGGCGGAATTCCGCCTCGACGCCCACGTGGTCGAGATTGACACTGGTCCCGTCATAACCATGTATGAGCTGAAGCTCGGTGCGGGAATCAAGGTCTCACAGATAGCCTCGTTATCCAATGACATTGCACGGGCACTCAAGGCACACGCCATCCGCGTGGTTGCCCCCATATCCGGCAAGAATACCGTGGGCATTGAAGTCCCCAACGTCGACAAGGAGAAAGTACGTCTTAAGGACCTGATCGCCCTTGCTGGCAGAAGAGGAAGCGAGATGGGGCTTCCGCTGTTTTTCGGGAAAGATTCGGGCGGAGCGGCAATCGTCGCCGACCTGACGAAAATGCCACACCTGCTCATCGCGGGCACCACGGGATCGGGGAAAAGCGTCTGCCTTAACGCCATCATCGTCAGTCTTTTGATGATGAAGAGACCCGATCATGTGAAGATTATCATCATTGACCCCAAGATGGTCGAGATGACGCCTTTCAGAAACGTGCCGCACCTCATGTGCCCTATCGTCACTGACCTTGCGCAGTCGGAGAGGATCCTCGATTGGGCCGTCACCAAAATGGAAGAACGATACGCCATACTTGCCGAGGCGGGCGTCAGGAACATCACGGACTATAACAAGCTTGGCAAGCGGGAGATCTATCGTCGCCTGCAGCCTATGTCCGATGCGGAAAGAACCCGCACACCCGTGCATCTACCCTACATGGTCATCCTCATTGATGAGTTGGCGGACCTCATGATGACCTCCGCAAAGGAGGTCGAACATCATCTGTGCCGTCTCGCCCAGAAGTCCAGGGCGGTCGGCATTCACATTATCGTCGCCACCCAGAGACCGGAGGCCAGAGTTGTAACGGGCCTCATCAAGTCGAATCTCCCGGCCCGTATTTGCTTCCGCGTGGCTTCCCGCATGGACTCGCGCATCGTACTGGACCAGAACGGCGGCGAAGTCCTGATGGGCCAGGGAGATCTGCTCTTTCTACCCCCGGGGTCCCACAAGCTTATGCGCGCCCAGGGAACCTTCCTCGAGGACAGTGAGGTCAGGGCAGTGATAGACGACCTTACGTCGAGGGCGAAGCCGGAGTTCCACCCTGAACTCGTGGGGATGAAGAGTGCGGGTCGCAGCCGGAGCAGCGGTGTCAAGGACCCGCTATTCGACGAGGCAGTGCGCATGATCATCGAATCGAAGCGAGGCAGTGTAAGCCTGCTCCAAAGGCGCCTGACCATAGGGTACTCGCGGGCCTCGCGCCTCGTGGATCAAATGGCAGAGGCCGGTATCGTCGGAGACTACAAGGGCTCGCAGGCCCGCGAAGTGCTCATCTCCCGCGACCAGTGGGAGGCGATGCGTAGCCACCTGGCCGTCGAGCTGCAATCCGGCTACAAGGCTGACCAGGAAGACCCCGTCGAGCAGGACGCCACCAATCAGGTGGAATCATAGAACACCGGCTCAGCCCGCCCGAGGCGTTGCAGCACGCGTGCGGATCACGTCGCGTCCGACTCCGCCCCCGATTCCGCCTCGTCGGACATACGTCATCAGTCACTTCCAGTGTCCGGCGGTTCACGGTGGAACACCATGCAGCAGGAGGTCCCACAGGGTTATGTAGTCCGTGAGATCGATCAGGCCATCCTCATCGAAATCGTAAATGCGCAGACACTCGACGTCGGTAAGCCGCCCGGGCAGGGTCCCGAAGCACGCCTGCATCCCGGCGACGTCCTTCAGGTCTATGATCCCGGAGCGGTCAACGTCCCCGATCAGGCACCCGTTGCGACACAGTGGAGACAGATCGCACTGCGGTTCGCCGCCCTGGTTACGGCATTCAATAGGAGAGATGGGCGGAAGCAGAAAATCGGAGTAGCACCATCCCGGGAAGCAACAGTCTTCCGTGAGATTACACCCGCATTTCAAGCCTGGGTTCGTGAACGGGCACAAGTCGTCGCATCCGAACACTCGATCGTTGTCATCGTCGGTGTCGATGTCGCAGGCGTCGGGCTTGCCGTTCACGTTGCAGTCGGGGTCACACAAAGCAGTGCAGAAGAACGGTCCGCCCGGAGCCTCGCTGTTCTCATCGATCTCGCATTCATCCGGGACGTCGTTCCAATTGCAGTCCTCGCTCGGGCCGAATCGGATATCGCACCAGTCGGAGATCTGATTCAGGTTACAGTCCGGCTCGCATTCATCGGGGACACCATTGCCGTCGCAGTCGGCGCTGACACCGGAGAGGATGTCGCATGCATCAGCCGACCCGTCCCCGTCGCAATCAGGCTGGCATTCGTCGGGAACTGCGTTTCCGTCGCAGTCGCCACTCATGCCGCACGGAGCCGTACAATCCAGCGCGTCGCACGAGATGTCGCAGGCGTCCATTATCTTGTTGCCGTTGCAGTCGATGAGCGCATGCGTGGGAGCAAGACTCTCGCCGGTGATCTCAAGAGGGTCGCCCGGACTCTGCGGAGGCTTGAACAGCCCTATGGTGACGAGACCGCGCTCATTCCATGCGTTCACGTCGAACCTGAAGTTGTAGACCGTTCCCCATCGCAATGCGTTGGCGTTGGGGTTGGCGTCGTAGGTCTGTGTCGACCAGGTAACTGCACCGTTAAGCGCTACTCCAACCCAATCCGTTGAATCAACAGGCTCCCCGCTGTGGTATGCGATATCGTGAAAGCCGATATTCGTGACCGCCACTCCCGGGGGAATCGGCACGCTGAATGACATCGCGCTACGGTCTGAGTTGAGATTCTGCAGCGCGTACTCGTAGCGCCATATGCCGGAGCCCAGGTCGATGACTTTGGCGGCGAGTATAAAGAGTCCCTCGTTGGGGATTTGGATGTCTATCTCGTCTACCGATGGATCGACATCATGCCACGCTCGCAGCGCCGGCTGCTTGGCCCGGGTGGGCCAGGCGCTGTTCGTCTCCAGCGTGAACTCCCCCGGCCCTAACTCCACAACTTCCACCTCCCGGTACGATGCATTGTTGTTGTGTGTCCGGGCCAGGGTATCGCCCGGTGAGATATAGTGACCTTGAATGAAATACCGGGCACGACGGTTCAGCGCAGGATCGAGATCGGCGTCGCGAATCTGTACTCTACGATCTATCGGCGTTACCGGGGGATACTCATCCCACGGATACGGGAACTCCCCCGTGTTGGCGTTCACCGTGGTCCTGGGGCTCATATTGGTCTGAACACCGTTGAGGACGGCACTGTAGGGATCCGAACACCCCACCCCGAGCTGCGTCCCGTCCGTAGGATCGAGGCACGGGGAGCAGAGGCTCTGCGACACTGCATAGAACCCGTGCTTCACCCAGCTCAATCCTATTTGTTCGAAGCGGTCGTTCCGCAAGCGGTAAACGTTCTGCACGATCACCGGGTGCTGGTTCGTATTGGATATCCAGCTTGCGCGCTTGGTGCCGATGTTGCACGCGGTGGTGGCTATCGCGAAACTGGTTATCCCCGGGATGTCGTCGTCGTAGCGAAGGATGCTCTGAAGGTCCGCGACGATGATGTCGGGAACTCCGGCGGCGTCGAGTCGGACGGTCCCACCAGATGTATATGCGTCTGCGACGACGTCCGGCGCTCGCGTGGCGTCGACAAGAGGCAACATGCGAGCGTCTACAACCACGGTACCGACGGCTACTCCGGTTGCCTCCGGTGTCCGCAGGACCCTCGCCCACGCTGGAGAGATGGAGATTTCACCGATCAGGCGCAGTGACTTCTCGGGCGAAGAGAAGTCGACCAGCACGGATTCCATAACGAACGCAATGAGCGATACCTGCTCCGCGTCGAGAGTGCTGTCGATCGAGAAGGTCCCGTCATCCTCCGCGACAATGGTGAGGTTGCCGATTACATCGCGTCCGTGTGGCTTGTCTATTAGCAGTGCCCCGCGCGTGCGCAGCTGGCCCGTTAGTAGCCCGCTCAATGTGCCGTCCCTGGCCCCGACGACAAGCGTCGAATCCGCCTGGATGTTGAACACCGCCCGGGAACCCGTGAACACCTCGTCCGCTTGTCCGCGCGCAATGAACCTTAAGTGCAGCTCCTCAAGGACTGCCCGGTCGAAGTCGAACGTAACGGTTCCGCCCGTAGCTGCGTACTGCAATGCGCCTGCTCCGGCCGGCCGGCTCGCGCCCACCGCGGGCGTTGCGGCCGTGAAAGCGATCAACAACACGCCAGGGACGCTGTGCTTGTCAAGAATGTCTGTATTTCCCCATTGTTAGCAACACTCGGTGCTGCGCACACGTCCGACCCCTGACCGAACTCCCCGTCAGCGCGCGCCCTTATAGCCCATTATACCAGGCTCATCCGCAGTTATATGTAACATTGCACCGCCTGCCCGCTGCGATGCCACGTCGGCAAGAACCCCCACGAGCGTCTGATAATCCACGAGGTCGACCGCTCCGTCCCCGTTGTGATCAAAGACTCTTGCACACTCCTCGTACATGGCAGCATCCGCCTCGATTCCGAAGCACATCAACAGCCCCGCAATGTCCCTCATGTTAAGGATGCCATCGTCGTTCACATCGAACAGCATGCAGCCTCGGCGACACAACGAGGAAACCAGGCACGCCGGTACGCCGCCCAGTTGTTCGCACTCTTGCGCGGCTATCGGCGGGAGACCGATGTCCGAGTAGCACCAATCGGGCAAACAGCAGTCGACGAGCGGAGGGCATGCACACACTACCATCGGATTCGTATCCGGACACAAGTCCTCGCAATCGCGCAACCCGTCGCCGTCGCCGTCGAGGAGGACGTCACATTCATCAGGCCTGCCGTTGTCATCGCAGTCGGGATCGCAATTCATCTCGCAGAAGAATGGGCCGCCCGGCGCTATGCTGTTCTGATCAATCTCGCAGACGTCGAGCCGACCGTCTGCGTTGCAGTCGCTGTCGCTGTCGGCCGAAATCTCGCAGTCGTCTGGTATATGGTCCATATTGCAGTCCGCACTACTGCCATGCGCGATATCGCAGATGTCCCGGCTCCCGTTAGCATTACAATCCTCGAATGGCTCGCATTCATCGGGCGTAGCGTTTTCGTTGCAGTCCGTGCTCGTTCCCGAAGCGATATCGCAAAGATCGCGCAGTTGGTTACCGTTGCAATCGGCATACGGCTCGCACTCGTCTGGAGTATCGTTCGAGTTGCAGTCCTCGCTTGTGCCCGCGCCTATGTCGCAGATATCCTGGATACCATTGGTGTTACAGTCATCGGGAGGTTCACATTCGTCCGGCAGGTCGTTCCCGTTGCAGTCTGTGCTGTCGCCGGCCGCGATATCGCAGATGTCGCGTACGAAGTTGGCGTTACAGTCCATGAAAGGCTCGCACTGGTCCGGGATCAGATCACCATTACAATCAGCGCTGAAGCCGGAGGCAATATCGCAGATGTCCTGCACTGCGTTTCCATTACAGTCCGTATAGGGCTCACAACCGTCTGGTACGTCGTTGCGATTGCAGTCTTCCGCGGCCCCGGCGGCAATATCGCAGATATCCTGAACCCCGTTGCCGTCACAGTCCTCCGTTGGTTCGCACTCGTCGGGTACGTCGTTGTGATTGCAGTCGAGACTTGCGCCGCTGGCTATGTCGCAAATGTCCGGCATCTGGGTGGCGTTGCAGTCTGACTCGCACTCATCGGGTACCCCGTTGTCGTCACAGTCATCGCTGCGCTCGCAGGGCGTAGGACATCCCGGCGCCGGGCAAGAGAGATCACAGGCGTCCGCCACTCCATTCCCGTTGCAATCGATCATTGCAAGAGCGGGGCCCCAAGCCAATCCACTGATCGCCGTCGGGTCGTCGGGATGCTCGGGCGGCTTGAACAGGCCGATGGTGAGGGGGATGAGGGTTGGAGGGGCGTTAACGTGGAATCGGAAGTTGTAGACCGTGCCCCAGCGCAAGGCATTGGCATTCTCGTTCGTCTCAAAGCCGTCTGTTGACCATCTGATCGAGCCGGCGGATAAGCTAACCGCCCAATCGGAGGAGTCATAGGGCTCACCACTGTGGTAGTCGACGTCATGGAACCCGATCCTAGTGACATGAGGGCGGTCGGGGAGCGGCACGGTGAAGGACATGGCGCTGCGATCGGAGTTAAGGTTCTGCAGGGCGTATTCGTATCGCCAAACACCGTCCCCCAGTGCGATCGCTTTGGACGATAGAATGAACAGGCCCTCGTTGGGGATTTGAAGATCCGTTTCGTGCACGGAGTTGTCCACATCTTGCCATGCGCGCAGCGCCGGCTGTCCGCGCTGCGTGTCTGCCGACTCTGAGAAGCTCAGTGTGAGCTCCCCCGTAGGCAGCCTGACTGCAGACGCTTCACGGTACGACGCGTTGTTATTGTGCGTCCTAGCTGCAGCGTCGCCAGGTGTCACATAATGGCCCTGGACGAAGTACCTGGCGCCGGGATTGAGTTCCGGATCGAGATCACTGTTGTGAATCTGCAGTCTGCGATCGATCACCGACTCGGGGGGAGGGGTGTCCCACGGATAAGGGAAGTATCCTGTATTGGCGTTCACCGTCGATCTAGGACTCATATTGGTCTGAATCCCGTTAAGCGTGGCGCTGTACGGATCAGAGCACCCTACGCCGAGCTCCGACCCGTCGGTGATGTCTTCGCATGCCGTGCACAGGCTCTGAGCGACCGCGTAGAACCCGTGCTTGACCCAGCTCAGTCCGATCTGTTCGAAGCGATCGTCCATCAGTCTATATGCGTTCTGGACGATTACCGGGTGTTGATTGGTGTACGAAATCCAACTGGCCCTCGCCGTACCTATGTTGCACGCGGTCGTCCCAATTGCGCATCCTGTGATCCCGTCGACGCTACCGTAGCACTCGGCTGTCTGAAGATCAGCGACAATTACATCGGGCCAACCCGCCTCGTTCGAACTCTGCGCTCCCTGTTCAGTCGCACGCGCCTCTGCCGGGTTCGTCAAACCTGGAACGTCCCCGCTGTCCGCTTCCAGATGGGCATCGACGACCATCGTCCCTATGATGGCACCGGCGGCGCTTGGCAGCTCCAACGTAACCGCCCACGGCGCTGTGATCACCAGTTCCCCTATAAGCCGCAGTGACTGACTACGTTCTACAAAATCCACCATGATGGAGTCGAGACGGAATGGAGTATCGGCCTGCATTCCTATCAAGCTGTCAACAGTGAACACGCCCTGTTCGTCAGCAACGACGGCGAGGTTGCCGATGACTGTGCGGCCGCCCGGCCGGTTCACAAGCACGGCGCCGCGCGTTCTCAGCATTCCGCCGACGATGCTCGTGAACACCCCGTTGGCCGATTCGACCGCCAACGTGGAAGAGGCCTCCAACGTGAACTCCCACGTGGAGAGGCCGTCAGGTGATCCATCGTTGACTACTCCATGTGGAATGAAACGTAGGCCGAGCCGTGCGAGTGAGGTTTCGTCAAGAGCAAGCGTGACCGTACCGCTGCGCGCGGTGTAGCGTGTGCCCGGAGGAGTAGTGTGGCGCGGTGATGCTGCCAAAGCTGTTGACCCTGCGGGCGCACAGAGTGCAGCGACGGTTAGCACAGAGGCGGTGGCCGTGGCAACGCTCCTGCCTGACATGCTGCTCACCCCGAGTTTTGTACGACTAACGCCGCACAGTTTGATGCTCTGGACTTCTTTCCTCTGTCCCTTCGTGGCAGAGACTTGTTCTCATACGCAGGTTAATCTATCGCGGCCCTTCTTGCAACGTTGCAGACGCGGTTGTGATCAGTTATGAGCCCTTGGTTCCACGCGATGTTTCCCTTTTTTGGGACACGGGTCATCACAGCATTCTCGCGTACGGGGCGCGGTACAACGCCCCGTTGTACGAGCACGTCAGCGGTGGGGGATGGGCGTTTGCCTCGATTTCAGGAATACCGGACTGGTTGCGAAGTCGCGCGCCTGTGTGCGCGCCGAGCTAATGCGCTTTCGCAGGTACTACGCTTTGACATTGAACGATCTGACTGACGGACCGCCCGGCTTGCAACATCCCATACAGAAGATTGGCCCAGTCGTCGTAATCGCTGAGAAGAACGCACTCCGTGTCACAGGCGGGATCCGGACGTTGCCCGCACGGAGCCGTCATCCCTTCGAAGCAACTGATGTTCTGGTGAACTCCCATCGAGATGATCTGATTGGAATCCCAATCTACAGGACAAGGCGGGTCGCAGAGGTCGGCGCAGACGCCGGCGAGTTCATCGAGAAAGGTCTCGTCAAGGTCCGGTAGTAGCCCGTGCGAGTAATCAAGCACGTCGTCACCCAGTGCGTCGCAGTCGTCGTCCACACCGGTGAATTGATACCTGTAGTTCATGACTGAGTTGTAGTTGGGCTTGTAGCGCAGCTCTTCGAAGCCACCGTGCCACAGACCCAGGTTGTGCCCGAGTTCGTGCATCATCGTCTTGGACACATTGCCGTCGCTGAGAGATGTTTGCAGGGTGACCATGCTATCATCACCGGGGAGCTCGGCGATACCGGAGCTGTTGAGGTTACACCCACCGCATGTATGGCGGTGTGCGTGAATGCTGTAGTGGAAGTACCCCTCGCGCTCGGGTGAGAAGCCCGTCGCCCGGTAAGCGTCGTACTCCTCGGGCCATCCCACGCTGGTGTCGCCGTCGGGAATCAACTCGCCCCCGGTAAAAAGGCCTCCGGGCACGCCCGCGTCCTGCCCGTAATCTACAATCAGTTCTATTCCCGTCGGAAAGGTGGGGTCGGGGTTGGCGACCGGCGCCGAGGCAAACGCGTTTATCAGCATTTGGACGGCTGTGTCACTCGGTCGGTGCGAATGCGGCGAGTCGATGCTATCGTCAAACCAGTCTATCTCGATAAGCAGCGTCTTTCGGTTGGGATTGGCTCCGAGTCCGGGAAGATCCAGACCGCTGACAGTGCCAAGCACTTCGTCCCCGTCGTTGAGCCCGTCGCCGTCGGAATCGGCGTTGTTCGGATCGCTGCCCGCGTCGGAGGCACCCAAGAACACACCCGTGTTGGTCTCACACTCATCAAGGAGGCGGTCCCCGTCCGTATCCACGTGCAGCGCGGGGTCGTTGATGATATCGCAATCATCCGGGACCCCGTTGCCGTTGCAGTCCGGCTCGCACTCGTCGGGAATGTCGTTCCCGTTGCAGTCCGTCGAAGTCCCCTCCGCAAGATCACATACATCGGCTACGCCGTTGACATTGCAGTCCGGCTGGCACTCGTCGGGGATGCCGTCGGGCAGGCAATCAAGGCTCGTTCCGTCGCTGATATCGCACTCGTCCAGCACACTGTTGGCGTTGCAGTCCTGCGCCGTGGCATCTGCGGTTTCGCAGACGTCACAGCGGCCGTTTGTGTTGCAGTCAGTGCAGCCCACCGGGCCGGGAAGAACGTACAGCGCGGGGTCAACGTACGGATACTCCCAGCCGACGACGCCACCTTTGATCTGATGAATATCGGAGATGTTGATGATGTAATTCGGCATCTCGTCGTGCACATCGATCCACGTCAACGGCGCCGGGCTGAACCGCATCTGCATGCGCAGTACGGCTGCTTGTATGTCGATTACATTCGCGAACCCGTCCGGTCCAGTGAACTCCCCGCTCGAAGGATCCGCCGGACCGACCACGTCGCCCCAGTTCCTGTGATCGGGCTTGCGGATCGTCGCCACCGTCAACGCCAGAGAGGAGCCGCCCGTCTCGTTGACGGTACGTATCTCGTAGGTTGCCGACGGTACGATTGTCGCGTCGCCCACATGTATGTACGCTTCCGTCCACACGCGGTAGACTGGAACGCACTCGAGCCTCGCAACGTACTCACCGACACAGCGTTCAGGGGGGTCCGTGGGCTCGGGGCAACCGGGATCATACGGTGCGCTTACCCACCCGACGACACCCACCGCGTCCGGAAAGAACGTACTGCTCGTCAGATCAACCCTATGCGCCGTGACAACGCCCGGATTCGCAGGTGAAAACGAGATATATCGGTTCTTACGTTCGTTCTGCGGAGGCGGGGCCTCAGATGGTGGTGTAACGACGCCCATAGCGCTCCCGGCTCCGCCCACAGCTGCGGCCACAAACGCCAAGAACATGCCGTATCGAACTTGCGTCACGTTTTTCGCCCTCGGTGCAGTCCAGACGACCTACCCGGAAAGCTTCTCCATGCTGCACAAACCAAACGCTACTATGGGACGTCTACCCCACTCCCTGTCGCGCCCTCCTATACAGTGTAGTTGCTGGCAGGAGTTATAGTCTACGGTGTTGCCCCCGGCGACGCAAGACGCAGTTCACGGCCGCCTCGGTACGAATTACATTATGACTGTCGTGGCGGGGAAGGCGCCCGGTAGGTCGACGCCCATCATTGCCCCGGCGAAGACGCAAGCAGATCCCAAACCAGCGTCTTCGTATTGAAAGCCGCGTGGACCAACACCGGAAGCAGAAGCGACCCGCTGCGCTCGTACAAGTAGCCGATCAGCATGGCGAGCACAGCAAGGGCGGGGATCGCGTACTCCTGCGACATGTGCACGACACTGAATGCTACCGGTGCGAGCGACATCGCCAACCAGCGGTTGCGCAGGAGGTTGACCAGGAAGGTCTGGAGCAGCCCGCGGAAGAACAGCTCCTCAGCCACCGGGGCAATAACGCACGCGCCGATCCAGAGAAGTGCCTTGATGAACAGGGACGCGTCGGGGTAGTGCAGAGCCTCGATCGTCGGGTGTGTGCGAAGCTCGTGCAACGGCGCAAGCCACCTCACCAATGCCATCGAGGCCTCTAGTACGATCGGGCAGAGCCCGAGGGCGACCACCGTGCCACCCACCAGGAGAACGAACCCCGAGCCCCGGCGGAGGCTCGATGTTCCCAGGCAGAACGCCGCTATCCCACCCTCAAATCGCAACGAGGCAATCGTCAGGCACGCGCCAATGCCCACCAACTGGGCGCCGCTCCCGGCCATCAGGTTGACGAATACGTCCCCACGTCCCCCGACGAGCAGCTGACTCACCTTTTGCGCCACTAGCGCGCCCAACAAGTAGACTACCAGTACGAACACGAGCGCGTCGTCACGAATTGTATTAGCCCGCTGCGGGGCGCCGGCAAGAGGGTCTCGCCGCGACACGAGTACCCACCAGACGCCGAACACCGCGAGTATAAGCACCGCGCAGAGCGTTACTGCCTGATCGATCGTCGATAGGAGAGCGTGGGACACAGCAGGGACTGCACCGGTGTCTCCAGCGTGCGTGATCTGCGATACAATAGATGTAGTTTCGACGGCAGCGTCGCGGATCATCGCTTATGACTATACTGGACCGCATAGTCCGGACCAAGCGGGATGAAATCGCGCGGGCACGCTCCGCTCGCTCGCTGGCCGAGCTCAAAACGGAGCTGCGTCGCGTTCAACCTCCACGCGACTTCTACGAAGCCGTAACGACTATACCCGCAAACGGCATCCACCTGATCGCCGAGGTTAAGAAGGCTTCTCCATCCGCGGGGATTATCGTGGAGGGTTTCGATCCGGCCAAGATTGCGCGCACGTACCACCGCCACGGAGCGGCGGCGATAAGCGTGCTCACCGATTCGACCTTCTTCCAGGGGCGTTTGGAACACATCGGCACCGTGAAACGTGGTGTCCCGCTTCCCGTTCTGCGAAAGGAGTTCATTCTCGACGAGTACCAGCTCTACGAGGCAAGGGTGGCCGGAGCGGATGCGGTCCTGCTTATCACCGAAATCCTCGGAGCTGACGCATTGGCGTACCTCCTGGAGGTCACCCGTAGCCTGCGAATGACACCCCTGGTCGAAGTCCACTCGGACACTACTCTGCGCACAGCCATCGAGGCGGGTGGGGTACCGGGCGCGGGGACATACATAATGGGAATCAACAATCGCGACTTGGCGATCCAGAAGGTCGACCTGACCACCACGGTGCGACTCGCCCGGCTGATTCCTCGCGGCGCACCGTTCGTGGCGGAAAGCGGCATCAACAGGCGGGAGGACGTGCTGGCCATGCAGCGAGCGGGGGCGTCTGCCGTGCTCGTTGGTGAATCACTCCTGCGGTCATCAAGCATCCCCGACCAAATCGACGCTCTGCTGGGCAGGTGAGCCCCGCTGCCTTAGCCGGCGGTGGGCGCAGAACCAGCCCATTACCGTACCCCACGCTACGTGTGCCGCTGGGTGCTCAGAGCAGGAGGGGGACCGACCGGTTACGGCTCGTCCGGCTCGATCGTTACCGTGAGCTTGACGGTGGTGAACTGCTCGGCATAGAGCTCGGCGCGCTCCAGATGTGTAACCAACAGCAGCGCGACCCCCGTGTCGTGCGCCTCGATGGTCTTGACAATTGCCTCCTCCAGCCCAAGACCAACAATCTTCATGATCGATTTGATCACGTGATCGAAGGTGCTGACATCGTCGTTGTGCAGCAGCACCTTAAAAGGTGGTAGGCGCTTGGGCTTGCGCCCGGGGCTGGAAGGCTTCTTCGCGGGCGCGGTGAGGGTAGCAACGCCGTCGCCGCTTTGCTGTTGACCCTCGTGCTCGTCGTCATCCGTCTGATGATTAACCATAGGGTCGCCTCGTCCTAGCATAGCCGCTGGTTATGGTTGAATCGCCATGTATTATAGTCGCAGATTGCGCTTGCGCCAAGCCATGGCACCGTGGGGGAGTCAACCGGCAAGCGGCATGAATTGACGCCTTGCCGACCGACACATACGCTGGGTGTTGACAACTCGTCATCGGTGTTGCGTGGTGGTCTGTGAGCCTCGTGGTGCCTCATCCACGTGTCTAGAAATCACCGTGACCTCTTTCATCGCGGTCAGGGTAGCCCCGGTAAGATAGTCGATGAACTCAACTTTAACCTCGACCCGTCCGGAATCGGGGACCTGGGTTCCAGGGGGGAAGGGGCATTTCAGCGAGTAGTGGCGTGTGCCAAACCTCCCGTACCACGCCTTGCGCACGCGTTCCGGGTCGTCGAGTACGTATAGGCCGAGTACACGGGGTGCGGCGAGATTCGTATTGTCGAGAAGCTGCACCGAAATCCGTCCCGGCCGCTTTACCGTGTCGCCGTCTAGATCCCTGAGCCTGAAATAGACGGTTACGCCATCGTCTCCGGGTATACTGTCATAGTCCGCCCCCCCGGTCAGCCGGACGATCTCCACCTCTACCGGCGCGAAGAGGTCTACAGGGCGATCCGGGCCCAGGCCTCGCAGATTCCCGATCCGCTCGTGGAGGACGGCGACCGTGCCGTCGCGCTGCTCCACCGCCCGCCGCAGTCGCTGATTCTCACCGCGCAGGGCCTCATTCTCCTGCGTGAGCTTGGCTCGCTCTCCTGGCGAGATACAGGCGGAGGAGGCCACCAGCGGCAGCACAACCGCTGCCAGCGAGCACAGAGTCGACCTTAGTCCGGCGCTATACATGGCACAGCGTATATCGGCAAAGTGGTGTCAATGTCCCCAATTCGCGGCGCGCACCAGCGACAGCTTACCGACGGCATGCGCTTCAACGCAACTCAAGGAAACCGGTGACGGCGTAGCTGGCCGCCGTTGCCGTTCATCATACGCTCGTATGTGCGACCACCAACGCTCCTGAGCCCCTAGGCCGAGCCTCGATTGTGTATTAGGGATACGTTAGGTTTCGATCTTAGCGCGGTTCACGTGGTCCTCATGGTGATAACGAGACAGCGATGCAATCCACAGGGCTCCAAGCACGCGTTCCAGCGGTTCCGCTCCGTCCGGCGGTTCGGTACGGGAAGTGCGATGTGCGGAGCGTGGAACGCGGCTGTCGTGTCCCGGGGTGCTTCATCTGTCCCGTGTGCGGTCACGCCACGGCGGGCGCTTGGCGACACGTCGCCCTGCCAATGTGCGGCGTATCGACGGCAGGCGGTTTGTGTTGAGGCAGTGTCATGTGACGGCATGAAACCACCCGGTCCGCTACTTCGGCGAGTCTGCCTGCCGGCTCAGCCGACGCTGGCGACAAAGCGAGCTGTTCTACTCATTACCGGCAGCGACCACTCAGGTTGGCGCGGTTACCTATCGCGGACTCAAGGCGGCTTATCTACATCGATACCCAGGAACAAGTTTGCCAATGGCAATGCTCGTTTCACAAAGCACGTGATGCTAGAATAGGCAATATGAAGCCCGACGGACTTGCCGGTAAACGTGAACGGTTGCAGCGCAACCTGCGCCAGCTAAGAAGCGTGGCTGTGGCGTTCAGTGCCGGTGCCGATTCCACTTTCCTGCTGAAGA
>JBHHXS010000026.1:0-20568 GCA_046757145.1 Phycisphaerae bacterium
CACCAGGCCGCTCGGACTAGCTGGCGCTCGGGACACCCCCGGTCTGTCATACTAGCCTTTGAGGAACTTATCAGCGATGCCGACCAACTCCTTTACATGTGTGACGCTGGAATCAAGCATCCTGCGTTCGTCACCGTTGAGGTCGACCTCGATTACCTTCTCTACGCCGTTACATCCAAGCATGCACGGCACACCGACGAAGTATCCACCTACGCCGTACTCCTTCTTACAGAACGCAGCGCAGGGGAGAATCCGTTTCTTGTCCTTTATGATTGCCTCAGCCATGGCAACCGAACCCGCCGCCGGCGCGTAGTAGGCGCTCGTCCCCATCAGCTTCACGATTTCTCCGCCGCCCATCTTCGTGCGCTGGATGATCGCCTCAAGCCGGTCCGGCGGGATGAGTTGCATGACGGGGATCCCCGCTACAGAGGTATACCGGGGCAGCGGCACCATATCGTCGCCGTGGCCCCCCATTAGAAGAGCGCTGACATCCTCGATACTGCACGCCAACTCCGTCGCGATAAAGGTACGATAGCGGGCGATGTCAAGGCACCCCGCCTGCCCCACCACGCGGTTAGTCGGGAACTCACTGGTCTTCCAGGCAGTGTAGACCATGGCGTCAAGCGGATTCGACACCACGATCAGGACGCTGGCGGGCGCGACCTTGGCGATCTGCTCGGTCACCGACTTGACGATTTTTACGTTGGTCTGGATGAGGTCGTCGCGGCTCATGCCGGGTTTGCGTGGAATGCCGGCAGTGATGATGACCACATCGCTTTCGGCAGCATGCGTGTAGTCAGCCGTGCCGACAATCTTGCAGTCGAAACGGTCGACAGGCCCGCACTGCGCCAGATCCAGCGCCTTCCCTGCCGTCTTGTCAGCAAGGTCCGGCACGTCAATAAGGACTACATCGCCCAACTGCTTCTCTGCAGCCCAAACGGCACAGCTCGCGCCGACGTTGCCTGCTCCGATGATCGTGATCTTCGCGCGTTTCATGGCAGTTTCCTTGTGTGTATGCGTCTACGGATCAAAACTGACAGCCGCTGTATGATACGACCCGCTGCACGATTCGCCAACCCGGTGTGGGAAGGGCATTCGTGTGCCTCGCGCGCGAAGCGAGCAGCGACGGAACCGCCCATGCGGGTGTGGGCCGCGGCCGGAGCGCGGAAGCGCCGCACTGTAAGGAGCCTCTCATATCCTGGAAAATCATGCGCTGAGGATGCCTCTTCGCCCGGAAAGCAGCGCGTGCGGCAGCGACTGTAGTAGCCCGGATAGGGAGCGAGCGGTCAGGCGATAACCAAGCGACTCAGCGAAGTGCCCGAATGCATCAAAGTGCCGGCCGGACAGGTAGGCATCGTACCCGAGCTGCCGACACGCGCCGGACAGATTGCCATGAAGCGCCTTCCGCTGGGCGCCCGTAAGGTCGGAGAAGGCATCGTCGATTGCCCGGAGTACATCCCGATAGCGAACGGCATTTAAGCGTTTGTTGGTACGGGCCAGGCTTCCGGCAGTGTGATGATGCACGCACAACGGTTCGCTCACATAGCCGGCCGGGCAGATGCGCGCGATCTTGAGGTAGAACAACCACTCCTCGGCGTAGCAGAGCCCCGAAGGGAAGCGGATGTCGCTGCCAAGCACTTCGCGCCGAACCATGCCGACAATGGTCGCGATGAAGTAGCCGCGAATCAGGGAGTCGAATAGATCGGTACACACGCACAGCCCCGGCGCTACGGTCGTACGCGGCACGAGCCGGGCATTCGGGGCGAGAGCGTCAAACACGCTGCTGTGGTGCCTCCCGTCGATGTCTACGTATTCATAATCGCTGTAGACCAGCCCAAGTTCCGGGCGCAACTCGAGCAGCTCAAGTTGACGCGCGAGCTTGTGCGGCAGGAACTCATCGTCCGAATCGAGGAAGGCGACGAGCTGTCCTCGGCAAGCGTCAATGCCTGCGTTGCGCGCGTCGCTACTACCACCGTTGCTCTGGCGGAGATAACGGAGGCGATCGCCCAGCTTCGTCTTGTAGCGCGCCGCGAGCGCCGCAGTGCGGTCGGTGGAACCGTCGTCGACAAGCACGATTTCCCAGTCATCCATGGTCTGGGCAATCACGGAATCCAGCGCGCGGGGGAGTACCGTTGCCCTGTTGTAAGTGGGGATGATGACCGATACTGACGGACTGCTTATCATGTTCCGAGGATTCTGTCGGCCGGTGACCGTCCGAGCTTGACCTCACCCGGGCGCGCCTGACGTTTACCCGGCTCAATAGCTGAACCCGGAACCCATCTGCTGATGGTCGATCCCAAGACAGGTGTTCATGGTACCGCGTCGGGTCTGGACAATACCGGGGTCATCCTTGATGGAAGTCGTCGGCTGAACCGCGCCTGATCGGCGCGCGGTCCCATCGCCTGCCGTCTCCGCCTGTGTAACCGACGCTACGCGGGCTATTCCACGCTCTCGACTTGGTCGTCGGTAATTCGTTCTTACTTGGCCGTTTTGCCCAGGATTATCGGGTCCGTGTCTGGAAAGCCGGGAATGAGGAAGGCATCGTCGTTGCTGACCGGGGCCTCCGTTCCGTTGTATCGGCGGATGGTGCCGGCCAACCACAGATTGTCGTCCTTAGGACCGTAGATCGGCAAGGTCAGCCTTTTAACACTCCCGTCGAGGATCAAGACACGCTGACACTTACCCTTGTGGGCGGGCGAATTGGTCCGGTTGGGATCGATGGACGAGTCGAACCTCGCGTTGACGAATAAGGGGTTGGCATCGCTTAGGTAGGCTATGGGTGCAGGGGGGTGCAGGTTCGGGCGCTTGCCGCACATGTTCAGTGAGTCATAGCTTATGTTGCATGCCCTGGCGAAATCATTGTAGTTGGCCAGCTCGTCGGAGTGCATTGGTTGAGCCTCTCGGCAA
Source organism: Phycisphaerae bacterium (assembly GCA_046757145.1). Classification (GTDB taxonomy): domain Bacteria; phylum Planctomycetota; class Phycisphaerae; order UBA1845; family UBA1845. The sequence goes on from JBHHXS010000026.1 coordinate 2,908, forward strand.
GCGGGGCAGACGAAGTCCCTAGGCTTCGGACCATAATTCAGCTTGGCTACCAAATAGAGATGCCGGCTGTTGGATTGGTAGGTTCTTTCGGGCGCAGCAGTAGGCAGCCAGGCGGCATTTGGGGCCAGACCGGCAAAGGGCAACGATCCTGAGAAAGCCTGCTGGTAGAGCGTCGTCCCGCGGAAAATCGATCCCAGGTTGCTGGCACACACCGCCCTATGAGAGCGCGCGCGGAGCTCTGAGAGCCCGGGCCCGGCGAGGCTGATCAGAACCAGCACGCTCGCCGCGATAGCAATTACTTCGCGCAGCGAGGGAATCCCGCGTCGACGAGGCTCGGCAGCTGGCGCGATGGGAGCGGTCGCGTGTAGTCGCCCGCGCGTACCGTGCTCGACGTAGCGCAGGATTTTTTCCGTGAGTTCAGGCGGAGCCGCAACAGTAGACCAATGATCCAGCGGCCGAAGGATTCTCCCCAGGCGATCGCTTTTAGCCCGAAGGAGCGGATCGCGAAGCAATTCCGTCTCGAGCCAGACGCGCACGCGATCGTCCAAGCGATCCAAATGTAGATCTATGAGTAGGTCTTGCGCGCCCGTGTCATCACGTGGCATAGGGGATCCTGTCCGTTATTGAACACCGGCGGGCCGTACACTGGTAGGTGTCGGCTCTGCGATCTCCTACGTCGACGGGGGTGCTACGGTTCACGCCTGTTGTGCTCCTGCACCGATGCCCGGTAACATCGCGTGAAAGCGGCCACTGCGGCGTGGAGCCGGCTCTTTACCGTTCCCAGTGGTATACCCACGATCTCGGCGATGTCTCTGTAGGGGAACCGATGGTAGTAGGCCAGGATCAGCACTTCACGCAGGACCGCGGGCATTCGGTCGACTGCAAGCCTGACGATGCGGCGCTTATCTTCCAGCAGGAGCCCCTCGTCCGGTGCGTCCTCTTCGCTGGCCAATAACGCGACAAAGTTGGCCCCCCCGTCGTCGTCGCCCGAAACCTGGGCGTCGAAAGGCAGCTCCCGGCGTCGTTTGCGCCGGCGCAAGGAATCACGTGCCTTATTTGCAGCCACGGTGAAAAGCCAGGGCTTGAAGCATCGTTGTGGGTCAAAGCTGGCTGCCGACGTATGGACCTGCAGGAAAGTGTCCTGGACAACGTCCTCCGCCACCACGGAATCGCAGGTGAAGCGTACGGCGAACTGGTAGAGCTCGTGCGCATGGCGCCTCACGAGCAGTTCGAAACTCGCCGTATCGCCCCGCAGGTAATCCTTCAGAAGCTGTTCGTCCGTTGGCGCGTCCATCTTATGATTGTATTCTCCGGCTCGGCTGAAGCTATTCACACGCACCGGAGAAAGGGCAGCGGTGTCTGGTTCACGACGCCGCGGGTGTGGTGCCGCTGATCGGCACACCGGTTTCTGTAGCTGAATCGAGGCGCCTGAGCCGGCGCGCCGTGAGCGACAACGATGACCAATCCCCTATCTGACCACGGGGAGCGCCTTGGTTGGCGGTTCCCCAAAGTGTTTTGGATCGCCAATGCGGCTGAGTTGTTCGAACGGGCCGCGTTCTACGGTGCATTCATCACGCTCAAGGTCTACCTCACACGCCGGGTCGGGTTTACGGACGTGCAGGCGGGCTTCGTGTCGGGGTGTTTCGCCTCCGTGCTCTATTTGCTGCCCACGTTCATGGGAGCTATGGCGGACAAGATAGGGTTCCGCCGGGCGCTGATAGCCGCATTTGCGCTGCTTTCCGCGGGCTACGGGTTGCTCGGCGCTTTTCAGTACAAAAGCACCGTGCTGGTGTCGCTGGCGATGATCATGTGCGGCGGGGCTATCGTCAAGCCGGTCATATCCGGCACGGTGGCCAAGTGCAGCGACGATGATCATCGTGCCCGGGCGTTCTCGATCTTCTATGGGGTGGTGAATATCGGCGCGTTCACCGGCAAGGCCGCGGCGGCGCCGCTCCGGCAGCATCTGGGACTCGAGTACATCAACTTCTACGCGTCGGGTATGGCACTGCTCGCGCTGCTGTGTATCGCGATCTTCTACCGTAATGTGGATACGGTGGGCACCGGCAAGAGCGTGCGCGAAGCGTGGGAGGGGTTGATCAAGGTGATTAAGCACTTTCGATTCATGTGCCTGATCCTGATTGTCGCAGGGTTCTGGTTCATACAGGGGCAACTGTACGCCACGATGACCCAGTACATGCTACGCCTGCTGGGCGAGGCGTCGAAGCCGGAGTGGCTGGCCAACATCAACCCATTCGTGGTCGTCGTTCTCGTCGTACCCATTACCCATATGATACGCAAGTTCAAACCGGAGAATGCCATTGCGCTCGGGCTGCTGATCATCCCTCTCTCTGCGTTGGCTATTGCCTTGAGCTCAGTGGTGGAGAGCCATACGGGCAGCTCCATCCGGCTCGTTGCCGGCGTGGTGGTGCATCCGATCACATTGATGGTCATCATAGGCATCGCTTTGCAAGGACTGGCTGAATGTTTCCTCTCGCCCAAGTTCCTCGAGTACGCCTCGAAGCAGGCGCCCTCGGGGGAAGTAGGCCTCTACCTGGGCTACCAGCACCTGACGACGTTCGTCGCCTGGTTCTTCGGTTTCATCGCTTCTGGATACCTGCTTGACGCGTACTGTCCCGACCCGAACAGTCTCACCCCCGCACTCCAGCAGCAGCGACTTGATGCCATTGCCAATAGCACGCCCCTGCCGGAGGTCTATGCTCACGCCCACTATATCTGGTTCTATTTCTCCGCGGTTGGACTTGTCGCGCTTATTGCCATGCTGATCTTCAAAACCGTCACGCGCCGCATCGACCGGCAACGCGAGCGGCAGGCGGGCGCCGCTTAGTTAAACGACCGTGCGCGACCACGCACCGTCATTCCGAACCGGGACCGCAAGCGACCGGCGCGTGAGTGCCCACTTGCACTTGGGCGTTGGACCTTACGTGCCTATTCGCGCACAGCGTGGCTGTGTTGCAACGTGGTGTAGGCGAGTATAGTCTACGCCGCGCTTGAAGCGGACGATCCCTCATGTTCACTACATTTGCATACACGCTCGGCGGAGGAATGCTGGCAACGCTCGCGACCGGGCGGCACGAAGAACTCCCGCGCAGGCTCATCAATGTCATAAGCCTGATTGTGTTCGCTTTGGCTTTTCTAGTACTGGCGTGGGACGTACGGGAATCGGGTTGGTCGTTGCAAGCGCGGGGTGGGCTGCCGAGGGCCTCAGGCACGGCACTAGCTGTCGCGGCACTGGCCACAGCGCTGATTCGTTCAGCCGGGGTCCGGCTCAAGGTTACAAGCCGGTTGATCTGCGGGTTGGGTGGCCTGGCCGGTGTTGTTGCAGCATGCGCGTCGGCGCTGGCAATTTGCGGACGTAGTGGGCCGGCATCACCCTACGCGACAGCCATTGTGGTCTCGGGCCAAGTCGCAGGGGCATTCCTGCTGGGCAGCATCACCATCGCCTGGCTGCTCGGGCACGCCTATCTGACCGCCAGCGGCCTGTCCATAGCGCCGCTGCGTCACTTCTGTCGCCTGCTCGTCGCAGCGGTGGTGCTGCGGACGCTGTTCGTACCGGCGAGTATCGCGATTGCCTGGGTGGTGGGCCGGCACGAAGTGAGGTCGATACTCGACGATATGCTAAACGCTTGGTTCGTGATCTCGCTGCGGGTTGGGGTGGGTCTCCTGCCCGTAGGTCTGTTCGCTTACATGGTGGCAGATTGTGTCAGGATCCGCTCGACGCGGTCCGCCACCGGGATACTATACTTCGGATCGATCTTCACTTATGTCGGCGAGCTGGCTAGTCAGCAGATAGTCGCAGAGTGCGGCTGGGCAGTATAGGGTTAATACTCCCACCCGAGATCGAAGGAAGTGCACGCAGAGGTGCCATGCAGATTCGCTTCCACTGTCCGGCGGACGGATGTGTCGCAATTGTCGAGCTCGAGCCGATCGAGGAATGCGGCCGGAGCATCACCTGTCCGCGCTGCAATGCTGAACATCCCGTAAGCGTTACACAATCGATCCGAACCGAACAAATGGTGGATCGCTGTGTGGTGTGCGGCGGGACGGAGCTGTTTGTGCGCAAGGATTTTCCACAGCGATTGGGGCTCGGCGTGGTCATAGTGTTCGGTGTAGCTGCGATCTACTTCTTCCGTAGTTCCGTACTGATTGCCTGGGCCATTCTCGCGAGCGCGGTGTTAGTCGACCTTATCATATACGCGGTGATCGACCGGGTAACCACGTGCTATGCCTGCCGCGCCGAGTACCGCAAATGCGTAATCAACCCCGCACACGCGGGATTCGAGCTTTCCACCTTCGAGAAATACTGACGCGTGCGCCGGTCGCCTTGGCCCTTTGCTCCGACCGGTTCGCACGGGCGCTGAGGGGCAGCCGTCACGCCAAGCGCGCACCTGGATAGAGGGTGCGTGACAGGTTAGGCGGCATCGCTCAGGGTCTCCTGGCGATCGTGGTGTGGGATCCGAGCCCCAAGCGCCGGCGCGGGGTACGTGCGAGAGCACCCAACCACGTGGATTCGGAATGACCTGGGCTCGTAGGCGTCATGATGATGTACCCGTCGCTCGCGCTCCGGGCTCGGATCGTGCCCCGCCGATTCTGTCACGAACCCCTGGACAGACGTGTATCGCCGCGGGGGTTGCGTTGACTCCGTCTCAACTTACAATGCAAGCCTGCGGTTAGCACCGCGTGGGGCTCACTATCAACGTCTTTTACCGCTCCGGAACTGCTCGCAGGATTACGGATTCGAGAGGGAGACTGGAGCTTGTCTGACTTACGATCTGCTCTGTTTGTCCTTCTCGCTGCGATCTTGCTCACGGGCTGCGGCGGTGGTGGCGAAGAAGCACTGCCTTCCACGGGCGGCTCCCCGGCGGCCATCCGTTCAGCACTTGTGGCAGAGGGCCGGACAGCATACGCAACGTACTGCGTCGGATGTCATGGCGTCGCGGGTGATGGGCAAGGCCCGGCGGCGGTGTTCCTTGACCCCAAGCCCCGCGATTTCAGGCTCGCCAAGTTCAAATTCAGCTCCACGCGGTCGGGCATGCTGCCTACGGACGGCGATCTCAAGCGCACGATCAGGCGCGGTCTTCGCGGCAGCGCCATGCCCGGGTGGAAGCTGCTGCCCACGGGTACGGTCGAGGCGCTCGTGGCCTACATAAAAACGTTTTCGCCGAAATGGACGAGCAGCCGCCGGGCGACACCCATCCCGCGAGTCGGTGATCCGTATCGCTTTCTGGTCGACAAAGCGGAGGCGATCAAGCGTGGAGAGGCCGTCTACCACGGCTTCGCTACCTGCTGGACGTGTCATCCCAGCTACCTGCCGGTCGAGAGCGTCAACGCGCATCTGATTGCGATGGAAAACCCTCCGCGTTCGGCGTTTCGCGACAATCTGTTCGAGTCGGAGGGCAAGCCCAACGAAAACGGTGAGATGATCTACCCGCCCGACTTTCGCCGGGATTATGTTCGTTCGGGGTCCACCGTGGAGGACCTGTACCGCTCGGTCGCGGCAGGAATCACAGGCACCGCCATGCCTACCTGGGTCGACTCGATGGACTACGCAAGCTCGATAGAGGGCCGCCCGCCCGTGGTACGGACGGCTGACCTCTGGGCTCTAGCCTATTATGTTCAGCACCTTATCAGGCTGCGTCCGTCGAAGCTGACGCCGGAGCTGTTCGCCGTACGCAGGCGGCGCCAGGTAATCTACCTGCACGGTGGAGTTCCAGAGCCGCCGGGCGACGTTGGGGGTCCTGCAAGGCGTGAAGAGTTCGACGAATTCGAGGAACCGTAGATGACGCAGAGCTCTTCGGCGAGCGGCGCCTCTGAGCGCGCAGCGCATGTGAGTACTCACTGCCTCGTCGATGAGCGCATCGTGCTGTGGTACTTCGTCATGAGCCTGGCGTACCTGTTCGTCGCCATGCTCGCCGGTTTGCTTTTTTCGTTTCAGTTCTTGCAGAGCTATCCATTTCCCGGCGTCGAGCTGCTGTCGCCAGGCCGATGGCGCATGGTTCACACGAACGTCGTCGCCTACGGATTCATTGCCAACGCATTCCTTGGAGCGCTTCATTGGGTGGTTCCCCGGCTGACGCTTCGGCCCGTCCTCAACAAGTGGCTGTCATGGTTCATCTTCTGGGTATGGCAGGTTGTGATGGTGGCCGGCGTGGCGGGCATTCTTGCCGGCCAAGCGCAGGCGGTCGAGTGGGGGGAGACGCCGATCTTCGTTGATCCGTTTGCCCTGGCAGGATTCGTGCTGGTGGCGGTCAACCTCCTGCCCCCGATTCTCAAGAGCACGGGGCCCATGTATGTGACACTCTGGTTTTTCATAGCAGCGTTCATCTGGGCGATCCTCGTTTATGCGATGGGCAATTACATCCCTCAGTTCTTTGTTGGTGGGGCGGCCTCAGGCGCGATCATCGGCCTGTTCATCCAGTACCTGGTGGGCCTGTTCGTTACACCCATCGGCTGGGGCCTGATGTATTACTTCGTGCCGGTCATCCTGAAGAAACCGATATGGAGTCACGGGCTGGCGCTGGTCGGCTTCTGGGGTTTTGCGTTTTTTTATCCGCTTAACGGCATTCACCACTTCCCGTACAGCCCAATACCTATGTTCCTGCCGCACGGAGCCGTCATCGCTACCATTGCAGTTGAGGTGGTAGCAGCGACCGTAATAATAAACTTCTTCGCGACGCTTCGGCATCGCGGCGACGCGCTGCGCGCCGAGCCGGCGATACGCTGGTTCTATCTGGGCATGGTGTTCTATCTCACGACGTGCCTGCAAGGTGCGCTCCAGATCACGCTGACGTTTCAGAGCGTTATACACTTCACCGACTGGGTTGTAGGTTACTCACATCTTGTACTGTTCGGAGTATTCGGCTTTTGGATTCTAGGGATTCTAACGCACCTGATGCCCCGCTTGCTTGGCGCCTCCGGGTGGTATCGTCCCGCATGGAACTCGTGGCACTTCTGGCTCACGGGAGTGGGCATGCTCGTCATGTTCTCCGGTCTGGTGATCGCCGGCCTCGTACAAGGCTTCCAGTGGCGTGCGCCGGCGACGTGGGAGTCGTCGATAATTGCCTCCTTCCCCTTTTGGTACGTTCGAACGGCAGCGGGCGTTATGATTATCGTTGGCCAATTGTTCCTCCTGTACAATGTGCTTCTGACCGCGGTATACACGCGCGGCGCTCCGTCGAGCGCGTCGCGCGTCGACGGAGCGCCCGGGGCTGCACGGACCCCGGCATGAGCAACCTTGCGGCACTGGGCCTCATCACGCGGCTACGTCTAGCGCGTGTCGCAGCAAGCGGGTAATATGGCGATGCTTGAGTCAAAACCCGGTGTGTTCGTGATTGCCGGGGTCGGTTTCTTCGTGCTGGCGCTTCTGGTTATGGGGCTTCTCCCGTCGTTGATCTTGATCGATCAGCCCGAGAAGACCATCGACGATCTCACCGCCGACGGGATCGTACCCGAATTCATTGAACTGGCAGAGAAGTTCCCCGAGCGGTTTGCCCGCTACTATCCTCAGGGGCCGGGCGAGGCGTCGTTTGGTGAGGCGCTGACGCTCGGTCGTCATGTCTACGTCGCTGAGGGTTGCTGGCACTGTCACTCGCAACAGGTGCGCCCCGTGTCTGAGGAGGATCAGCGCTGGGGTCCGGTCGCCCGTTCCGGAGAATACCAGAACGTGCTGCAAAGGCCCGTGCTTTTCGGCACGCGGCGCGTCGGGCCGGACCTTAGCCGAGAAGGAGGGCGCAGAAGCAATGACTGGCACATCGCCCACTTCTTCAACCCGGTCAACGTCTCCCCGACATCGGTCATGCCCAGGTACACGTGGTTCTACGACGAGGCAGGGTATCCTAACGCCCGCGGCATGGCCGTGATAACATATGTCCAATGGCTGGGTAGTTGGCTGCCCGAGTATCCATATTACTTTGGCGAGGGTCCACAGGGACCGGAAGGTGCGCCGAAGTAGTCCCGGCCAGCCGAGGAGAAGAGCGCATGGCACCAGCGAACAATCTGACGCCGCCACCGCTGCCGGAGCCCTCACGGATGGCGACGGTCCTGCTTTGGATTACAGTCGCTTTGATCCTCCTAGCGGGCGGATACGCGTTTGTCGATAGGCTGGTCGGATTCGTACGGACACTCGCTCTGGACAAGGAGGATGGCGGGGGATTCATCATGATTCCCATGATGAACTACCTGATGGTGACGGCGGGCCTGGTTTGCCTGCTGGTCTGGGGCGTGGCCCATGACATGCTCTGCGATATCGAGCGTCCCAAGTACACCATGCTGGAGCGGGAAGCCCGGCTCGATACTGATGACGAGCGAGAGAAGTATAGTAGACCGCGTATGAGCGACGCGCCCGATACGTCACCGTAGCAGGGGCGAGAGTTCCATACGTACTCTACCAGTCGGATCCCGCGGTACGTTGAGGCGATGTGGGTAGGTTGCTTGGTCCGGGCGTCAGCAATAAAGAAAGAGCGATGTGTTGACCTCTACGCTCGAATGCCCCCACGGTCAGACAAATGCGCATCTGCAGCCCATCATCCACCCCATCCCCGCTTGACCGCACGGGGGCACACGCCTAGCCTTCTGCAGACGGGCGCACGGTGCAGGAGGTTCGCCCCATCGCGGACAATCGGTGGGTAGACGGCGAGCGGGCCGGGGGTTAATAGACTCAGGCACAGCTTTCTTCAGGGGAGGAACTCATGCTGGTGAGGTTTGACTGTCCCGCATGCGGGCGGTCACATTCGTTCGATATGCCGGAGACGACGATTCACATGACCTGTTCAACCACCCATAAGGTCCTTGAACTACGGCTTACAAAGGGCGGCGACGTTCGTTCTACAGTACTGGGCGAGGACGCAGGCGCCCCCGACCACGAGCGGGGAAAGCTTGACCCTCAACGCTAATCCAACTGAGCTGACCGGCGAAAGCGGCTCAGCGATGCGCGCGAATAAGCGGCGTGCACGGGTTCTCGGTGCCGCCCTTGCCGTCACCGCTGCCGCGTACCTCTACTCCGGAATGAACTTGTCAGCTCCATCGTTCGAGCATTGGGAAATCAGCTTTGAGGCTGCGCAGGACAAGGCACGGGTCGCTGACCGGAACATGCTCCTTGCATTCTACATGCATGGTTGTCCCCCATGCGCGATCATGGACCGCTCGGTGCTCAACACTTCTGCAGTCAAGCAGGCGTTGCAGAGTTATGTTCCCGCTCGCCTGGACGCCCTCTCCGAGCCGGCGGCAGGTCGCTATGGAGTATACGCGACCCCCACCTTCATCATCGCCGACCCTGCAGGTAAGGCCCTCGCCCGGTGCGAGGGGTACCAATCGGTGGAGGAGTTCACGGCCTTTCTGCAACAGGCGTTGCCGAAGACACAGCCATAGAGTGCTCCGTCACTCGTCGTTTGATAACGCGCACGTGTGACGGCAGCCTTGCACTAGCGGGTGGTGGGCAGCGGAGTCGGACGGAGCAACAGTTTGGCCCAGGCCACCACTCGTTTCACCCTCGGCGGGCTACAAACGATTGTCATACCCTGCCGCGCGCCTTCTCAAAACGCGCCCGCCGGGTAAGTCGATCTCTCAGAAACCTGCCGGTGTGGCTGCCGGTATCAGCGGCTACCTGCTCCGGCGAGCCCTCCGCGACGATGTATCCTCCCTTTTCGCCTCCTTCGGGCCCTAAGTCGATCAACCAATCCGCCATCTTGACGACGTCGAGGTTGTGCTCGATGACGAGGACCGTGTGTCCGCGGTCAGTCAAGCGGTTTAGGACGGTCAGCAGGTTGCGTACATCGGCAAAGTGCAGCCCGGTGGTGGGCTCGTCGAGTACGTACAGCGTGTGGCCGTCGACCCTGCGCCCCAACTCCGACGCCAGTTTGACTCGTTGGGCCTCACCCCCCGACAGCGTGCTGGACGACTGTCCAAGTGCTACATACCCCAGCCCTACGTCCTTCAGCGCCTGCAGGCGCTGGCGCAGGTTGGCAAAGTTATCGAAGAAGGCGACTGCCTCCTCAACGCGCATTGCGAGCACATCGGCGATGTTCTTGCCTCGGTAGCGCACGTCCAGCGTCTCCCGGTTGTACCGTGTGCTACCGCAGTGTTCGCATTCAACGTACACATCCGGCAGGAAGTGCATGGCAATGCGCTTTGTTCCTTGCCCCTCGCAGTGTTCACAGCGCCCCCCCTTTACGTTGAAGCTGAATCTCGCGGGAGTGTATCCCCGTATCTTGGCCTCACGAGTCCGAGCGTAGAGCTGGCGGATGAGGTTTAGCGCCCCTACGTACGTGGCGGGATTGCTGCGAGGGGTGCGTCCAATGGGCGATTGATCGATCTGAACGACCTTGTCAACGTTGGCGCTGCCTACAATGCGTTTGAACGCTCCCGGCCTAGGCCCGCTGCGATTAATGCGCCGGTTCAGGGTGCGCACCAACACCTGGGTGACCAGAGTGCTCTTCCCGCTGCCTGACACGCCGGTCACCGCAATGAAGCACCCCAGAGGGAAGCGTACGGTTATGTCCTTCAGGTTATTCGCAGTGACGCCGCGAAGCTCGAGGGCGCGGTTCCAGTCAACCTGGCGCCGCCGCTCCGGAACGCAGATGCAGGACTTACCGGTCAGATACTTAGCGGTGATCGAGTCCTCAGCCGCCAGAACGTCGGTGAGCTTACCCTGTGCAACCAGGTGTCCCCCGCGTGCCCCGGCCCCCGGGCCGATGTCTATCATGTGCGTCGCACCCGCGATCACCTCCTCGTCGTGCTCAACGACGATGACGGTGTTGTCGAGCTCAGCCAGGCGCTTGAGGATGCCCACCAGGCGCCTACTGTCACGCGCGTGTAACCCGATCGTGGGTTCGTCGAGGACGTAACATATGCCTGCCAACCCGCTGCCTATCTGCGTCGCAAGACGTATCCGCTGCCACTCTCCGCCCGACAGCGTGCTACTTGTGCGGTTCAATGTGAGATAGTCGACACCCACCTCGGCCATGAAGCGAAGCCGTTGCAGCACTTCTCGCACCAGCGGTTCAGCCACCACTCGCGATTCGCCGGCGAAGGTGAGGGCTTCGAAGAAGTCCGCAGCCTCGGCTACGGTGAGGGCAACGACGTCGGCGATGCTGAGTCCGCTGATCTTGACGGACAGACCGGGCTCCGCGAGTCGGGTGCCCCGGCAATGCTCGCAGAGGGACTCGAAAAGGAAAGCGTGCAGACGCTGTTTCGTTGCCTCGGAGTCCGTTGTCTGCCAGCAACGCCTTAGATTGGGGATTACGCCCTCGAAACTGGCTCCGTACTTCCGCGCGTCTTCACTGCTGGTTCCATGGAGAAGGATCCGCGCTTTATCCTTGGGAATGTTCCTGAAGGGTATGTCCTTGAGAACACCGAATCGCTCGCAGAACTCCGCCAGCATCGAGGCGTGCAGCTCGTTTTGACGCTTCCCGTGCTGACGCCACGCCGCAATGGCGCCCCCGCACAACGCCATGTTGGGATCGGGAACGATCAGCTCCGGGTCGAACTCCTGCGTAGTGCCTAACCCGTGACATGTCGGGCATGCCCCCTTGGGAGAATTGAAGCTGAATAGCTGCGGCGAGAGCTCATCCAGGCGAACGTCCTCATGGACGGGGCAGCTCAGCGCCGCACTGAAACGCTGGTCCGACCATTTACCAGGCTGAGTCTCAGCGGTGATGACGACCCGCCCCGCAGCAAGTCGTGCGGCAAGCTCCACGCTGTCCGCAAGGCGCTGCGCCATTCCCGGCTTGATCGTCAAACGGTCGACGACGACGTCGATCGTGTGCCTGCGGTTGGGATGTAGCGGCTTGGCATCTTCCAAAAGGAGCACTTCGCCATCGATTCTCGCGCGGATGAACCCCTCCTTGGCGATGCGCTGTAGGACGGCCTTGTGTCCACCTCGTTGGGCGCGCACGAGCGGGGCCAGGACCATGATTCGCATACCCGGCGGACCACCAAGGACCGTGTCTACCACCTGCGCCGTCGACTGCAGTCGAATGTCGCGCCCGCACTTCCAGCATCGCGGGTGGCCGGCACGCGCGAACAGCACGCGCAGGTAATCGTAGATCTCCGTGGTCGTAGCCACCGTCGAGCGCGGACTTGCGCCGGCGCTGCGCTGCTCGATGGCGATCGTTGGGCTCAGTCCCTCGATCCGATCCACATCCGGCTTCTGCATCTGTTCGAGGAACTGGCGAGCGTGGGCAGAGAGAGACTCGACGTATTTGCGTTGCCCCTCTGCGAAAATCGTATCAAACGCGAGCGAGCTTTTACCGGACCCGGAGAGCCCGGTGATAACCGTCAACAAGCCACGCGGTATCCGAACGTCGATGTTCTTCAGGTTGTGCTGCCTGGCGCCGAAGACATGAATACTCGTCCGGGATGCAATGTCGTTGTCCACAGTGCAAGCCTCCAGCCGTCTCCTGTGGTGGGGCTCAGGCGCAAGGGACGTCCGTTGCAGCGACGGACATCCCGCGACAGGCTAATCCTGAACGTAGTGTCGTTCAAACGCACGCGCGACCTTCTCGGATGCGCCCGGAGTCGCACCTGCGCGACTGCTAAGTCGCGGTGTCTCGCCCCGCGGCTCGGACCACGGGTTGTAAGGAGCCGTCAGCCATTATCAGCACATGGTGGACCGTGCGCCTCGCACTTCTTATACTACTATTGGTCAACGAGGATGTCGCTGCAGGGTTCTGCAGTGGCAGTGGCGTATCGTGGCCGGACGCACCAACAGGCGTGCTCCTATACGGCGGCCTTGGGTCCAACGGACCCTCGTCGCTTCAGCCACACTGAACCACGGACTGGGAAGACGGGCACCCGGGAGTGTCCGTGAGAGGGTGACTAACACGACAGCTCGCAGTTACATCCTGCTGCGCGCGTAAGTCATGGAACGACAAGAGGTTACGATTCGCAAGATCGTTCCTGGGGCGTATCGCAGTGCTGGAGCGGGAACGCGGATCTCCAATGTGTAATTCGTAATTCGTGGTGTTTGCTGCATCTGATGCCGGACCCCGCTCATGCGACCTTGCGCTGTAGTGCCAACGTGAGGCGAGGAGTGATCATGCACCGCTGGTCAGAACGTTCCAACAGGTGTTCAGGGGCTTTCTTCGCTGTCTGCAGCGTGTTGGCGGCCTGCAGTGTAGGTCGTGCAACCGACGTCCCTGCCGCGGGCTCAGCGGGGGCCGACGAACTGTGGCGCGAGGGAATCCGGCTGGTCGAGCAGGGCGAGTTCGAGCGAGCCGAGAAGACGATCCAGTGCATCGAGCCCGGCACCGAGTTTACCGGCAAGGTCATCGGCTGGCTTGCGGACTACACGGAAAAACAGGCCAAACGCAGGGAGCTGGACCGGGCCGACTTCGAGATGTACGTCGGCTATGCAAAGGCACGGATTGAGCGCAAGGAGTACAACTTGGCGTTGGGGTGGACTCTCTACGCCGCAGACTGCGCGGAGGATCGCGACGCCCTGTTGAAGAGTGATTGGCTGCAGAACCTTGTCAACGATGCTCTTGCCGCTGCCGACAAGCTGCGCAAAGAGCAGGACTGGCGCGGGGCGTGGGACATCTACGCTCCCCTTGCCGACCTTTACGATCGCGAACCCCGGTACAAAAAGCTCGAGCGGGAGGCACTCACACATGTGCGTCTCGAGACCATGTTCAAGGAAGGAAGCCATTGGGAGGAGCCCATCGAGCACGTCCGCTGGCGCGACGCCGAACGCGCCCTCGAGTACGTCGGCTCGTATTATGTAGAGCCGCCCGATTTCAAGCGGATCACCGAATCCGGCCTGGAACAGCTTCTTCTGCTTGCCGAGTCGAAGGCGGCACAGCAACGCTTCGATGGTCTGCACGATCAGACCGACCGCAGGGACTTCGTTGCGAGGGTTCAGGCCAGGCTTGATCAGGTGCGCAAGGCCGGCAGTCTCGACCTCCACGACGCCGTCGGGCACTTCCGCAGAGTGGTCAAGACAATCAACGCGGAGACCGTCCGCTTGCCCGAGGAACTTCTGGTGAGTGAGTTGATGCGCGGCGCGTTTGAGCCGCTGGACGACTTCACGACGATCATCTGGCCCGAGGAGTCGGACGAGTTCGACAAGCACACGCGCGGCGACTTCGTAGGCGTCGGTATCTCCATAGTAAAGAACCGCAGCACCGACGAGATAGAGGTGGTCACCCCGTTAGAGGATGCGCCGGCTTATTACGCCGGCATTCAGGCGGGCGACGTCATCACACATGTCGACGGTGACAGCATCGAGAGTCTGTCGCTGAACAAAGTGGTGGATATTATCACGGGCCCGGAGAACACCCTCGTCACCCTGACCATCAGGCGCGGGAGTGAGGAACTCATCTTCCCACTTAAGCGTCAAACCATCAGGATTGAGTCGGTAAAAGGTCTGAGCAGGGATGAGACCGAACGCTGGAACCATTGGCTGGACAAAGAGAACGGCGTTGGATACATCCGCATCGGCAATTTCATGCGCAACACCCCCGAGGTGTTCGAGAACGTCCTCAGCGAGTTGCATGCCGGTGGGCTTAAAGGCTTGGTCTTGGATCTGAGGGGGAATCCGGGGGGTCTGCTGGATACCGCCTGGAGAATCTCCAAGTTGTTCCTGCGCCGGTCTGAAAGTGTCGTGACCACCAAGGGGCGGAACCGGTCGGAGAATCAGCGGCTCACAACCGAGGTGGACGGAGCCTATTCTGATCTGCCCGTCGTCGTTCTGGCTGACGAGAGCAGCGCCAGCGCGTCTGAAATCGTAGCTGGGGCTATCCGCGACAACCACCACGGGTACGTCGTGGGGGCAAGAACGTTCGGCAAGTTCAGCGTGCAGAACCTTATCCCACTGGGCCATTCCCGGGCGAAGCTGAAGATAACCACTGCTCGCTACTACCTGCCCAGCGGGGTATGTCTCCACCGCGAGCCCAATTCGGAAACCTGGGGTGTTGAGCCCGACATCCCCGTGCGTCTTGTGCACTGGGAGCGCGTCAACATGTGGAAGATGCGGCGAGACGCCGAGCTCCTGGGGCCCCCCAAGCCCGAAAAACAACCCGAAGAGGACAAGCACGCCGCCAAAGATGGAGATGACCACGTCGACGAGCCCGCCAAAGCAGGTGAAACTGGTGATAAGGCCGATGCCACTGCCGGCAAGGACGACAGGCCAAAGCCCGACGATGCCGGGCACGATGCTCCCAAACCCGCTGACGCTGCCAAACCAGCCGAGAAGGTAAGTACCTCTGAGACGCCGGATTCGGATAAGGATGCACTCCCGCCGCTCGAACAGGTGAACGAGAACAATCGGCCCATGGAGGACGCGCAGCTTGATACAGCGCTGCTGCTGATGCGCGTGAAACTCCTGGGAGCGTTGCACCCTACATTGGCCCGCGCAGACACAGCATCAGTCGAGACGCCGGCGCGCCCGTAGCCCAGTGCCGGATTTCGTGGATCCACGGTTGATGGCCCTGCTTCGCCAATACACTCTAGCTCATTCCTGCAGAACGGGCCCCGCAGTAAGCCGGCTGCATTGTTTTAACGGCTGTTCGAGGCCCGCAGTCGGTTTCGAGCCTGAACAGGCCGTTCTTCTTTTGACCGGCTAATCCTTGTCGGCAGGTGCCGTCTCGTTGTCGAGGTATAGTGCCCCAGTGGGATTGCGCCAAACGTAGCAAACCGGCTTATCAACCCGCTTCGTGTCCCTCATGGACAAATCCGCCTGTGTTGAATAGAACCGTTTTCCCGTCGCTGCCTGACGGTACTCGAAGAGCGGAACGCTGGTAGGGAGGTTCGGAGCCGCGTCCGGCGGCAGGGCGAGGAACACGACCTGGCCCGAATCCCGGATGTCCGCCGAAGGCACCGTCTTGAGGATTACGCTCGGCGTTGTCGGTGCATCCCCCGGCAGCGATACGACCGGAACGAGTCCTTCGCGATGACGATGAGGAGGAACGGCGAAGAAGCCCATACTCTGGACGCATTCCCAAGCTTTTCGTGCGGAGATACTCTCACCGGTCAAGTACTCAGTCTTTTCGCTCGAGTCTTTAACTTCGTAGACAGGCACGGGCAGGACGAGCCGCGGGTCGTCCAGGGACAGGGCATACATGATCTGGTTGTAATCGTACCTGGGCGTCTTCGCGGTGGTCCCGGAAAACGCTGCCGTGTAGGTCCCCTCAAAGTAGATTCGGCGCCCGCCCTCAGCGTCGAAAAACGGGTGCTGCGTGACGTTGTAGAACGAATAATCGTCGTGGGTGACGATCTTGCGAGCATAAACCCAGGGGCCGAGGATCGTGTCCGCCTCGGCAAACCAGACCTCGCCGAGGAACGAAGGCGAACCCCATTGCTGTTGGGCGATCATTACCCACCGCTTGCGATAGGCATTATAGAAAACCGAACCTGAATGCGTTAGGACGGTTTCGCCGGTCTCTGCGTCTTGGAGGTGGAGCCACGCTTCCTCCGACTTGATCAGGCCGCGCTTGATCAGGTCTTGCTGCTTTGCGTAATCGACCGGCGCGGTGTCCGCCTTCCACGCCCAGATGAGTCTGCCCTTTCCATCACGGTCCAGGGCCGGTTCCTTTTCGTCATATCGACTTCCAGAGACGAGGCAGGTGAAGGATTCATATGCCGAGGGATTCTTGATGTCCTTCAGGTTCGCTTTGACCCGGACATCTGGAACAGGGGCGGGAAAGTAAAAATACCGTTCGGCTCCGATCTTCGCCAGGAACGGATGGGAGTGCGGGTAAAGGGGTGCGGTCAGCTCAAAGCGTCTGATCGGCTCAAAGATCTCCCGCTCGTCGTTGAACATCGCTAGTCCGCGTTCGTAGGGGTCGCTTAGACTCTTCATTCGCTCATACTTCGCGACAAGCCGTTCGGTCATGCCGTCGTCTTTAAGCGTCATGAGGCCGTCGATCCAGACCGGTCCCGGGCCTTCAATCGGGCACATCCTTTTTGAGAAGCCATTCTCGTTGACGAAGTAACGGAGGTTGATCCCCACTTCCGGGTTGAGCCCGCCTCGCTGGGGCAACCGCGATGACGCTCCGGATACTGCAAAGTTGCCGAGCGCGTACTGAGGCCTGTCCGTGTCTCCCCAGAACCAGTACAGCTTGCCTCGATACGGGATCACTTGCACCGTATCCTGGCCCATTACCTGGCCGTTAAGTAGCGGTTCGTCGATGGGGGGCTTGTCGCCGAGGACAACGCTGTCCCGGTAGATGCCCTGTCCGGTAACTCGATAGAGCCTTTCCGCGACGTTGACCCTGCGCAATTTGATCGTCGCGCTGTGCCCCCCTGCGACATTGAGGGCCACGCCGGAGTACCCAAAGCCGTCCTTCGGATACTGGTACCCGTGGCTCTTTATGGAGAAGAAGACGATCTGATTCATCAGTCCGGGTTCATCGAACGCGACTACGCCGGCGCTGTCGGTGACGTAGGTGAGCTTGTTCGTCGTCGTCAGCTCGACAAGCGGAACGCCCCGGCCTGTTTCAGCATCGACGACGGTGATGCGAAAAAGATCGTGCCCTGCCGTTGAGGCGAGGATACCCAATGACGGAGCCATCGCGACGATGAGGATGTGCTGCCAACCGGGCATAGCGGCGCGTCTACCATACCACTTTGTGGCGGCTCGGCAAATGTGGAGCCGGTTCTGAACAACCGCCTCGACCACCACGACCGCCGACCGCCGACCGCCCGGCGCTC
>JBHHXS010000027.1:0-20386 GCA_046757145.1 Phycisphaerae bacterium
TCACCACCTGCCTACTACGTCTGCCGGCCCAAGGTCTTAGCCCGCGCGACCGCCCCCGCCGTATGTCCGCACCCCGCACCTAGCCACTAAACGTCGTAAACGCAGCCTGTTGTGCTACTGATCGGAGCACGAGCGGGGCAGTAGTTTGACTTTGCTCTTGCCTGCGCCGAGCGTGAATGATGTAATAACGCATGACGATCACGCGCGGTCAAAGCGTAACAGGTTGGTCTCCAGCAAAGGATTCAAGCGATGAACCATCGGATGCCACACAGCGCGTGGTTGCTGTTATTACCTGCGATGCTCGCCAGTGCCAATGCCGCATCCCGAAACGACCAACCCGCGGACGCTACCCAGCCGGAACGAGGTGGTGAACCAGCCGTCGCCCAAGACGCCGAATCGATGATTGACGCATTCGCGCGGTACGCCATGCCGGGAGTACATCACAATGTCCTCGAGCGAATGGTCGGAAACTGGGGGATCAAGGTTAAGTACCGTATGAACGCCGACGCACCCGTCGTCGAGTCGGAAGGAACCTCCATACGCAAGTGGATCCTCGGTAAACGCTTTGTGCTTGAAGAGTTCGACGGGGGACATCTTGCAATGCCCTTCAAAGGCTTCGCGATCTACGGATACGACAGCTTTGAGGACAAGTATACGTCGGCCTGGCTCGATACGATGAACACCGCAATCACAACGTACAAGGGGCTGTGCAAGCTTAAGTGCAAGGCGATAGCCTTCGAGGGACTGCACGGCGACCCGTGGACCGGGACCAAAAGGCGAAGCCGGGGAATCACGCGCTTCGTGGATAACGACCGGCAGGTCGTCGAGATCTACGAGCCGGATGCGGACGGGCGAGAGTTCAAAATACTGGAGATCCGTTACGAACGTTCTCAGCCTTGATTCCATTGTGATCAGCCCCCATCCAACGAGGGACCGGCCTGGCAATCTTATGCAGCCTCCGGTGACTCACAAAACCGCGCTGCCGACATCGGCACCCGACGGAACGAACGCTTGATGCATGGGAATACCGACGTGGCTGCACCCTTGCTGGACGTTCGCGACCTGCGTGTGCAATTCGACACTGACGCTGGCGTCGTGACGGCGGTTGACGGCGTCTCGCTGCAGGTCCGAGGCGGGCGGACGGTCGCAATAGTAGGTGAGAGCGGATGCGGCAAAACCGTCACCGCCTTATCTATAATGCGTCTGATCCCTCAGCCGCCGGGCAGAATCTCAGCGCAGCGCATGTTCTTCCGCCCGGTGGGCAGCGTCGGCGGAACGGAGGCGTCCCGACACGTGGTGATTCCCAGTGTATCAGCACCTGCGCGCGTGCGCCGCCTTGCCGGTGTGTTCGCGCGGCCTGACCGGTCTCGTCGCCACGACAGCGCCAGCATCGGTGAGCGCGAGGGGGTTCTGGACCTGCTCGCCCTTGACATCCAAGATATGCGCACAGTTCGCGGCAACCACATCGCCATGATCTTTCAAGAACCGTTCGTCTCTCTAAACCCCGTCTACACCGTGGGGGCTCAGATAGTGGAGGCCATTGAACTGCACCAAGAGCTTCGTGGCCGCGCTTCCCGCGCGCTAGCGGTCGAGCTGATGCGGCAGGTGGGTATACCGTCGCCCGCGGTACGGTTCAACGATTATCCGCATCAGATGTCGGGAGGCATGCTTCAGCGTGCGATGATAGCAATGGCGCTATCCTGTCGACCGTCGCTGCTCATCGCAGATGAACCCACCACTGCCCTCGACGTTACCGTTGAGGTGCGAATCCTGGACCTGCTGCAGACACTGCAACGAGCGACGGGCATGAGCATAGTCGTGATAACGCACGATCTGGGCGTAGTCGCACGGATTGCGGATTACGTTTATGTCATGTACGCGGGGCGGATCGTCGAACATGCCCCCGCCGATGCCCTCCTGGCCGACCCAAGGCACCCCTACACGAGGGGGCTGATGCGTTGCGCGCCGCGTTTCCGTGGAGCGGGCGACAAGCTCGATGTGATACCCGGAGCGGTGCCGGATCCGGCACACTTTCCGCCGGGGTGCAGGTTCCATCCACGATGTGCCCTCAGCACGGAGCGAGCTCGTCTTAGCCATCGCGTGGCCATCGAAGCTGAATCCAGCGTCGGCGGCCCGGTCCTGCGCCGATGTGTCGAGAAGTACGCAGATGAGCCCTCCGGATCCCCAATGCTCGCTAAGTGCCGCACACATCATTTTGTCGCTTGCTGGGAGGCGTCCGGCGCGTGACCGCGCACCGGTGAGAGGAATCTGTTCGAGCCGGGCCAAGTGACGCTTTCTTCACGCCTGGTCCGTCCTGCGAATACCGTCGCCTGGCGGACGAGGTACACGTGGGCGGCTGCCCGGGATATCAGCACTGATCGGCCGGGCACACCCGCGTGTCAGTATTGCCAGGCCCGTTCCGTCCAATAATCGTCTAAAGTCTACCAGTGCTGGTATCCGATAAGAATACGCGAAGGATCGCCTGGAGTGCGGAGTCGCCTGCAGGGGCGGTTGGCGCCTCCAGTGACCACGAGGGATGGGGGTCTGCGCTGATCCTTCCTGTCTTGCCGTTCGATGGGTTGCAGGAGGTGGCCCGCGAATAGGCCTGAGATGCTTTCGCCTCCCGTTTGACAATGTCAGGGTTGATCTGTGCGCACCATCACTCTCGCGAATCAAAAAGGTGGCTGTGGCAAAACGACAGTGGCAATCAATTTGGCGGCCTCACTCGCCCGCGAGGGACGCCGCGTGCTGCTGGTTGATCTTGATCCTCAAGGCCACTGCGCTTTGGGCATGGCCGTACCCGACGAGCAAATCGATCTCTCCATCTTCGACTGTCTGATGAGCCAGGTCGCGGGCGAGCCGATCGAGTTGAGCCGAATTACGTGGCAAATCACGCCCAATCTCGACCTGGCGCCGTCGCGTTCCAATCTCGCCCAACTCCAGCCCGAGATGGGCACGGGCGACGGTAGTGACACGCGCCTGCGCGATTTGCTCCGTGCGAACTCCGGGCGATACGACTACTGCGTCATCGACTGCCCTCCGCACCTCGGCCTTTTGATGCGCAGCGCACTGACAGCGGCAGACGAAGTGGTCATACCGGTGGACACGGGGTATTTTTCTTTGCACGGTCTCACGCAGCAGCTAACCACTATCGACCGAATATGTGAGCGGAACGAGTGCAAACCGAGAGTGCGTATCCTGCCCAACCAGTACGATGTAAGGACCAAACTTGCTCGTGAGATCCTCGCCGAACTGCGGAAACGCTACGGAGGATTGGTCTACGACACGATCCTCAACTTCAATACGAAGCTCAAGGAGGGGGCGAGCTACGGCCAGCCGATCACCGAGTTCGCGCCGACGAGCATGGGTGCACGCGATTTTCAGGCGCTCGCGCGAGAGGTAATGTCAGGTGGTGGCGGCGAGGCACCTTCCGACGATGTCCTAAGACACGTCGAGCGACTGGCGGCTGATGCCGAACGGTTGCTGGCAACAACGACGGCGCTCGTCGATACCGGCGCCCAGGCGACCACGGTGCCCACTACCAAGTCCTCCATCCCGGTAACCCCGCCCGCGGATGTACCCGAGGCAGAGCCGGCGCCGCGGGCCGACTGGATGCGTTCCGCAGGCTCGCGACTGCAGTCGAGGACTGAAGGCCAGGCGAGGCCTGCTACCACGCGACGCGACCACGCCCTACCCGCGCAACCCTCACCCGCCGGTCGTGACCGCGCTCCCGCCCCGCCACGATCGGTTGTCCCCAATGCCCCCGAGGCGTCGCCCGAGGCTCACCCGGCGCAAGCCGCTCACCGTAAGGAGCTCGACCCTGCGGCGGTGCAGCAGGGGCCGCCTCAGTTCTCCACGGCTGACGTGCCGTCCGCGACTGAGGAGAAGCCCACATCCCGTGCATCTGCATCTTCCTGGTCATCGCACTGCCAGCCACCCGCACCGCCGGCACCATTGCGGCCGCCCGCGAGCAACGAGGAAATCGACCGCAAGCTTGAGGCAATCTACGGAGTGCGCCAGCAGGGTGACGTGGTAATATTCCGCAGTCCCAGCCGCGACGCGGCCGAGATGCAGTTAGCCGGAGACTTCAACGACTGGATGCCCCACACTACACCGATGCGCAAGCTGGAGGACGGCGATTTTGAGGCCCGTCTCAGGCTTCCTAAGGGGCGCTATCGATATCGCCTGGTCGTCGACGGGCGCTGGTCGCATGATGCCCACAATCCCCTGACGGAAACCAACGAGTACGGCGAGCTCAACTCGATCGCCGAAATCAAGTACTAGCCCCACAGGCGCAGGGCGTCGTTGTAGGTAACGAACAGGAACGTGCCTATTATCAGGAAGATCCCTATCACCTGGGTGGCCACCTGAACACGGATGCTCACCGGGCTGCCCTTTATCTTCTCGATAAGCAGAAAGACCATCAGCCCGCCGTCCACGATCGGCAATGGTAGGAAGTTTATCACGGCCAAATTGGCGGATATGATCGCCATGAAGAACAGGAAGTTGACCAGCCCCATTCGCGCAATCTGCCCACCCATGTGCACTATTCCGAGCGGACCTGATATACTCTCCACTCCCACGCTTCGCGAAAAGACCATTCTCTCTATGGTCTGGTAAACCGTGAGGATGAAGTAGTACGTTTTGTGCAGGCCTATGCGAACCGCATCGACAAAGTCCTTGCCCTTCAGTATCTTGGTCTCGGGCGCGAGCACCACGTTGGGTGCGAACACGATTCGCCCCAGCCAGGGATCGACCATGTCAGCGGTAACGTCGATGTACCTGGTGATCGGCTCTCCCAGCGGGTCCGGGCGAAACTTCACGGGTACTGCCTTGCGTCCGACGAGTTCGCTGAGGATCGCGAGCGTCCCCCTGTGGTACCCGACATGAACCTTCTCTTCGCGACTGCCGGTGGTGATCCTCACCGTGCTCCTTCCGTCGATTGCCAACAGGCGGGCCTCGGGACCCGCACCGATGAGCGTACGGATGCAGTGCGGAACGCGAAACGGCGTAGTGTGTTCATGGCCGGAGGCGTCGGAGTACGCTAGCTCGACCGTCGAGCCGGCATTGGCCTGAAAGATCGCGATCAAGTCACGCCACCGCGAAATGGGTTCGCCGTTGACCGATAGGATTGCCGCACCGGCGGGGAGCCCGGCCTCCGCCGCGGGAGTAGGGTTGCCGTTGATGGTAGCCACCGTTTCGCCCAACCGCATGAGATCATTGGCCACCAGGTTGTAGGTGGCGTCGATCGAACCCGGCGCACGCGGGCGCACGACCGTGCGCGCAATTCGCCCGTCGGGCTTGCGTACAACAAGGTCAAGGTTCTTGTTAGTGCTGCTCCTGATAATGCGTCTGACATCGTCAGCCGTGGGATTCTCAATGCCGTTGATATCCAAGACTTCATCGCCCGCTTCGATGCCGGCAGCGCTGGCGCGTCCGAAGGGTTGGACTGCGTCGAAGCGGGCCCGCGGACGCGCAGATTCGCGGGAGCGCCCTGCGATGGGCCTGCAGAGGGCTTGAATAGTTGCCCGGCCGAATCTGTTCCGCTTGGGACGAACGAAGCCTCGCAGAACACTGCCGTCGGCCTTACGCACCGCAAAGGCGATGTCGGCCTCGGGGTTGTCCCGGATCGAGCGTGCAATATCCACCTTGTGCGGGAAGGGTTGGTCATTCCAGTTCAGGACGGTGTCGCCGGTTTCTATGCCGGCCAAGGCCGCCCGTCCGTCGGGGTCGACGAAGCTGAAACGAATCAGCGGTGTCAGCCCGAGCACACTGACCGTGTCGGGATCGCTGTCGTCACTAGGATAAATCGCCAACTGAGGCGGAATATCAACGCGCACCCGCTGCGGCGGAGCCGACGGATCATTCGGGTCCGTACGTTCTACGATGATGTCACCGCGGGTGTAGGCCAGCATCTGCTGGACTCTGTTCGCGTTGGCCGCAGTAACGGGAACGCCGGCGACCTCCACCAATGTATCCCCGACGTGAGGCTGGTCGGGTCGGCTTGCGTCGATTTCCGGTCCAACCAGGGCGATCTTCGGCGTGACGCCGGGCGCAATGCCTATGACCTGGCGTCGTGGCTCCCTCGTAGCCTCGGGCCGGTGGTAGTCGGGCTTGACGTATAGCGGGGGTAATACCTTGCCGCCGCGCTCAACCACGAATTTAACCGGCCGGTGGGGCTTGGCGAGCACAATCGCCATCCGGGCGTCGGTGAACTCCAGGATCTTCTCGTCGTTAATGGAAACCAGGTTGTCGCCCGGGCGCAGGCCCGCCTTGTCCGCAGGCGTGTCCGGCTCAACGTAGCCTATGCGCGTGGTCTCCGCCTCCATTCCCACAAGGAACACGATCATGAACAGCAGCATCGCAAAAGCGACGTTCATGATCACTCCCGCCGATACGATGGCGGCCCGGTGCCCCACAGGCTTGTTGATGAAAGATCGTGGATCGTCCTTGAAGAGGAGCTCAGCGGATTTGTCGTCGAAATCCTCCTGCCCGAGCATCTTCACGTAGCCGCCGAAGGGCAGGATGTTGAACGAGTATCGCGTCTCGCCACGCGTGAACCCGGCGATCTCCCGCCCGAACCCGACTGCAAAGCGCTCGACGCGCACCCCGGCCCATTTGGCGAGCGCGAAGTGCCCGAGCTCATGAACGAAGATGATCAGCGAGAAGCCGAGGACCATCGCCAAGTATGGCCATAGACCGCCCCAGATTCCCAGAAGCCACTGTAGGGGCGCCGCCGACGCGTCCTCGAGCTGGCCCAGCAACATCAACATGTCAGGCATCGATTCACCTCCCGCCTTGCCCATCGGTCCGCTTGCAGCAGATCATCCAAGGTCGGGGTCGTAATGGTTTTGTGTTCCGTTAGGACCCGCTCAGTATGGCGGGCGATATCCAGGTAGTGGATTGCACCGTCGCGGAACAGCTCAACAGCCGCCTCATTAGCCCCGTTAAGCACCGCACCCGACGTACCTTCTCGCTCCGCAACCATGTATCCGAGGCGAAGCGCCGGGAAGCGATCCAGATCAGGCCGCTCGAGCGTGAGCCGCCCCAATCGCGACAATTCTAGGCGCTCGGACGGGCAGGGGCGCCTGTCCGGATGCGTGAGCGCGTACTGGATGGGGGTACGCATATCGGGCGTGCCGAGCTGGGCGATAAGCGAGCCGTCACAAAACTCCACTATCGAGTGCACGATGGCCTCGGGATGGATAACCACTTCAATTTGATCAGCCGTCAGGTTGAACAACCACTTAGCCTCGACTATCTCGAGCGCCTTGTTCATCATTGTGGCGCTGTCAATGCTGATTTTGGGGCCCATCTCCCACGTCGGATGGCGCATAGCCCTGTCCGCAGTGATTCCCTCCATCGCCTGCCTGCTCCAGGTGCGAAACGGACCACCGGATGAAGTCAGATACACCCGCCTGACCTCTCTTGGAGCGCCGGCCCGCATGGCTTGGAAAATGGCGGAGTGCTCGCTGTCGACGGGGATGATGCTGGCGTTGTTCCGCCGGGCGAGCTCTACCAGCAGTCCTCCGGCGACTACCAACGACTCTTTGTTGGCCAGCGCGACACGCCTGCCCAACTCCACGGCCCGCACGGTCGCAGCAAGGGCCGTCGCGCCTACTACGGAGGCTACCACGCAGTCGCAAGGCGTCTCCTCGAGGAGTGTGACGAGTGCATCGCGCCCGGAGAACAACCTCGGCCCGTAGGCCAGCGCTCCACTCAGCGCAGCCGCCTGCTTGCCGGCGGCGATGGCCACCGACTCCGGCCGGTAGCGGTTCGCCTGCTCAGCGAGCTTGGCAGCCCGAGACCCGGCAGCAAGGCCGACCACACGGAACTCGTCCCGCATCGCCGCCAGAACCTCAAGGGCGCTGCACCCGATCGAGCCGGTGGACCCGAGTACGATGACTCTTCTTTTCATCCCCTACTAGTCCGCGCGAGGAGCCCTCTTGCTGGCAGCGTCGACGCATGATAGGAGCATGCAGGTCGCGGAACAAGACGCGTCCTCCACGCGGAGGCGAAGCCGAACGACTGCCACGCGATCATAGCGTGGTGTAGGGCCGGCCGGTGCTTCTAATCGACAGCCTCGGACCCGGGCACAGCCCCGCGCTTGCCGCTGTAGAATCTTTCCGTGGATGTGTTGACACGATCGGTCTAGCCGATATATTATAGAAGGTTGCGCGACGATTGTCGTCGTAGCGACCCGTTTACGGACAACCTAGCTTCCACTCGCTGCGGCACCCTTTGACCGCGCCAAGTACATTACGGGGTGCCGCACGCCTTTTTTACCGGCTGGCCGGCACCACGTGAGCTTTCGTCGGTGGGTATTCTGAGCTTGTCCGACCACTGGACCAGCAGCAGATTCGTCGCCCACGGCGCTCGACGTGCTTCTACGCCATGCCCCTCGCACTCCGGCCACGCCCCAGCGCTTCGGTCCGGTAACTTGCCGGGAAAGAGGCAAGACCGACAGACCGACGCACGCTGCGCGAGCGCAAGGGACAAACCACAGGACGCCGCTTTACGGACAGTCGGAGGGACTCAGGTTGACCCCGACGTTGGAGTTGAGGTAGGTCTCGCCCGCCAATCCTTTGAGAATCTGCTGTACGTCGGAGATATTGATCAGGTAGTTGGGCGGTGCTCCGCTACCCAAGCCGGTTACGTCGGTCCACGTCCTGTGCGGAGCTGCGGGCAGGCCCTGTATGCTGAACAGAGCCGCTTGCACGTCGGTGACGTTGACGACTCCCTGCGGCGGCGTGAAATCCGACCCGGTCGAAACCCCGACGACATCACCGTGGAATCGAGACTGGGGTTGCAGGATGGTGCCAAGTCGCAGAGGCTCGGAAAAGCCTATCCCGTCCGTTGTCGCTCTGAGCTCGTACGTGGCCGCCGGCACAATCTCGCAGTCACCCAGGTGGATGGTATCCTCGGTCCAGAAGCGAAATATGGGATTGGCGACCACGCGGGCTAGATAGTCAACGCCCTGGCACACGCCCCCGTTCGGAAGACCGTTGTCGTCCTGGCAACTCGGGTCGTAAGGCGTACCAACCCAGCCGACCACGCCCGGTTGCCCGATGCCCTCCAGTTGTTCAACACGAAACGCCACCTGGAGTGGGGCATCTGCAGGCGCGTTGCCTGGCGCGAATGAGATATACCGGTTCTTGCGCGCATCATGGGGGGCGGCAGCCTGCAACGGCGGCTGAGCTATCGGATCTCCCAGCCGCCATACGAACATGCCTTTCTCAATGTCGCTCCCGATGACCGTCCCGCTGCTAAAGTATGGATACACGTTCCACAGACCGTTGTAATTGGCTGAGTCGGAACCGGGGTAGGTGTCGAAGAACGCCACCTCAGTAGGATTCAGTGGATCGGTGGCATCGAAGACTCGAAGCCCGCTCTTGTAGTTGGCTTCAAAGATGAGGTTGCCCACGGTGTAAAGGTTGTGATCACGGGCGCTGTTGTCGTTTGAGAATATCGCGATCTGCGTGGGGTTGGTCAGATCGGAGACGTCAATGATCCGCGTGGTAGTGGGGAACCCGTGGCCTTCATCAACCTCATCCCCGAAGTAGAAGTAGTTGCGGTCGGGAGAGAGCCAACCCTGATGCGAGAACTCCGCCGGGTGCGAGAAAATCGGAGGCAGGCTGAGGTCGATGAACGAAATGACCTGAATGTTGGATTTCTCGCTGACATCGAGTATGTATAGGCTCGGGCTGCCGCCACCGGACGTGCTGTTCGCGCAGCAGAAGGCTATTTCTTTGCCGGCGAAGGGTCCGTTGTGGTAGGTGACCACCTGGGCGTCGTGAATGTAGCGGCCGTGCCACGAGCCTACCCATGTCGGATTCACCGGGTCGGACAAGTCGTAGACGCGCATGCCCATGTAGGGGTACCCGCCGCCCCCGAGCCGATAGAGAAACCCGCTCTCCACGTTGATCGCTACGTTGTGCGACGCAGCCGTGCCATCGCCTGACGTTACCGTGTTGACGAGTACGGCGGGCCCGGTGTCGATCGGCTCGAGATCCAAGACCTGAATGCCGGAGCCGCCCTCGCTGACGACGTAGGCGTAATGACCCAGCACCTTGATATCCCGCCAGATGCTCTCCGGCCCAAACACCAAGGAACGTAACTGGGCGTTGCCCGGATCGGTGACCTCCACGATGCCCGTCCCGTGAGAGAGTCCGATCAAGGCGTACTCGCGCCC
Source organism: Phycisphaerae bacterium (assembly GCA_046757145.1). GTDB lineage: Bacteria > Planctomycetota > Phycisphaerae > UBA1845 > UBA1845. Next base: position 10,193 of record JBHHXS010000027.1, read on the forward strand.
GCTGGGTGAGGTATACCCCCAGCAGTCGTCAGCCGAGGTGATGAAGGGAGCGAACTCTACGAGAGGGATCCAGCTCATGAGCTGCACGCCGTCGGCGTTAAAGAAGATCGGGGAAGCGCCCCCATTGGTCGCCCGGTACCCGGGTCCGTCATACGGTGGCTGCCGATCGTTCCAGAAATCTTGATCGTCGTGAGCCCTCGCCCACGTACCCCCCACTAGTACAACCGCAACCATCCAACCTACCAGCATGCAGGGTGATTTGGACGAACTCATGGCCATCGGCCCTCCAGGCATCAGGAAACATCTACTAAACCATAGGGGAAAGACCCGACTCCGACCCCTGCCCCAAACATAGGCGTATTATAGGGTTGAGAGAGCTGGCATACAACGGCGCTACTGCCGGGGTCGTACATTCAGAGACACTGTAGGTATGAGCGCCGCCTCAGCGTATCGCAATAAACCCAGTCGATTGTGAGTGCAAGGCCGGCGGTGACTTGGAAATAAGTCGGAGCCAGCCCGCAATATGATGAGTGCGGGACACCTGGATGGTGCGCTGAGAACGAAACATCGTCCCACTCTTGGGCGTCATCGGCGCGGGTCGTCGCGCGGTGGTGCTGTAGATCAGGGATGTGCCGTTGTCCGGGCGCCATGGGCGTGAATCGGCGCAATGATACGGGACAGCAGGCTATGACCGGCGGCAAGGCCGCGTTACGTTCCTATCGGCACAACAAGCGCCAGAGGCAGTGGTGTAGCTGTGCCGACGGGTGGGACGGCACGGCTGGTAAGGACAAGAGGACAGGTAGAAACATCGTCGTGAAAGGAAGAACTATGCCAAGACTTAGTGCAACGAGTCGGTTGTTGACGGCGGCAGCGGCCGTCTTTGGGCTGACGGCCTGCACGCTGTGGGCTTGTCCGCAGGAGAGGACGTCGGACGCCACGGACTCCGCAGCGCCTGACGTGCGTATGGGCGCACCTGAGCAAGTGTCGGCGACGCGGCACTCCCCCGGCGCGGCGGCTAGGTACGAGCTGGCGGCCTCGAGGCCCGACGGCGCCGACGAATATGAAACAAGGCTTTCGCGGCTCGAAGATGAGCTTGCGGAGCTGGTCGAACTCGTCGGCGAACTGCGTCAGTCCTTCGGACCCGGCAGCGACGCGCATTGCGGACGTGGCGCCGGGAGCATGGCCGCCCCCCCCGCCGCTCCCCGTGCACCCCGTGCACCGCGTGCCCCGAGAGCCCCCATGGCGCCGCCCACACCAGGCGGCTTTGCCCGCTTGGAGCTGTTGCCGCGCGACGAGCCGGTGGTCAGACGCTACGAGTTGCCGGAGGGCAAACTAGCGGCGTTGACAGCGTTAATGGCAAGGGACGATGTGCCGATCCTGATTCGTCCCTTGGACTGTGCCATCGAGGTTCGCGCGCCCGAACGGCAGCAGATGATCTTTGAGAGCTTCGTAGCGATGCTCGATGATGCGGAAGACGTGCGTTCATATCACCTGCCCCACGGCAAACTCGAAGGCCTGACGAGACTCATGTCACGCCCGGATGTACCCGTTCTCATCGAGGCGGACACCCGGGAGATTCGGGTGCATGGCAACGCGCTTGTACAGGCGGCTTTCGAAGGGTTCGTGAACATGATAGACCCGCACGAACCGCGCAGACGAGCGCCCGTGGGATTCGGCGCGGCAGCGGAGGACCACGCAACAGGCGAGCGAGTTGGTGCAGCGGCCTCTGCCGTCGCCGAAGCGTGGGGCAGGACGGAGGCTCGCGCCGCCAGACGCGCGGAGACGGCGCATGTCAAGGCGATTAGAGAGATCCGGAAGGTTCGCAGGCAGCGCGCTCACCGCGACGACGACCACATATCAACGCCGGGCCAAGCTGAAGAGCCCGTGATCGCGGGCGGTCCCCGGGAGATCCCCGATGCAGCCCACGGCACTCCGCCGCCGGCCGTGTCCGATAAACGGGTCAAGGAGATTCGTGAGCAGGCTGACGAGTTAAAGGCCCGCGCCGAACGCCTGCGGAAGGAGGCGCAGAATCTGGAGCGAAAAGCGCGGGAGTTGCGAGCGCACGAGTTCGACATCTGAGCGACCTGGCGGGAGCGTTGCGCGCTCGACTTGCGTTGCTGTGCGCCGTCCACTGGCCCGGTACGGTGCACTGTGGCAGTGGTGAAGCAGGGTCAGCCCGGCTGAGGTTAACCGTGCAGGTGATCGCGCAGGTACTCTTCACAGCGTGACCCGTGGATGCGGATCTGGCTGGCGTCGTCGCGATCGCGGACCGTGACGGTTCCATCCTCTTTCGTCTGGCCGTCGATCGTGAAGCAAAAGGGCGTGCCCGCCTCGTCCATCCGGGCGTAACGCCTGCCGATCGACTGTTTCGCGTCGTATCGGCACGGGTAGTGCTTTCTAATCTCGCGATAGATCGGCTCAGCTATCTCGGGCATGCCGTCCTTAGCGACCAGGGGGAAGACGGCTGCTTTGACCGGTGCGAGGCGTGGGTGGAACCTCATGAACTCCGGGCTGGCGCGCGATTCGTCGTAACTGTAGGCCTCGCAGATCACAGCCAGCGCGAAGCGATCGACGCCGGCTGACGGCTCGATCACGTAGGGGATGTAGCGCTCGCCCTTCTCACCACGATCAGGATCGAAGTAGGATAGGTCCTTGCCGCTGGCGTTCTTGTGGGCGGTCAGGTCGAAGTCGGTGCGATTGGCGATACCCTCCAGCTCGGATACACCGAAGGGGAACTCGTACTCGACGTCGGCGCAGCCCTTAGCGTAGTGGGCCAGCTCATCCGGCTCGTGGTTGCGGAGGCGGAGCTTGTCGCTCTTGAGGCCCATCTCCGAATACCAGTGATGGCGGAGATCGCGCCAATACTCGTACCAGCGATCGGCCTCGTCTGGATGGCAGAAGAACTCTATTTCCATCTGCTCGAACTCGCGCGAGCGGAAGGTGTAGTTCCGTGGGTTGATCTCGTTGCGAAAGGCCTTGCCTATCTGGGCGATGCCGAACGGCACCCTCACTCGCGTCGTGTCGACGACGTTCTTGAAGTTTGCGAAGATCCCCTGCGCCGTCTCAGGTCGAAGGTAGGCCAGACTGCTCGAATCCTGTAGCGCCCCCACATGTGTCTGCAACATCAGGTTGAACTCGCGCGCTTCGGTCAGCTCTCCACCACAGACGGGGCATGTTTGAGCGGCGTATTGTTGACCGCTCGGGTTGAGTAGGAGTCTTCCGAGTCCATCGAGAGTGTCGCGAGTGGCCTCATCCTCCTGCTCGGCCGCCGCGGCAATCGCTTGCAGAACGGCGTTAGGGTCTCGAACGAGCCCAAGTCCCGGTGCGAGCTTCTTACCTCTCTTGTTGGCCCAGCTTTTCAGGCGATCGAGATCGGGCGGAGTGGTCTCGCGCCAGATCTGCTTTAGTTCCTGGTGCCATCCAGTCTCGCATACCGCTTCCTCGACCTGATCTTCTCGGAAGCGTCCCCTGCATTGCTTGCAGTCGCACATCGGGTCATTAAACCCACCGACATGCCCGGAGGCCTCCCAGACCTTGGGGTTCATTATGATGGAGCAGTCGACGCCGACCATTTGATACTCGGTGTCGCCGGGGCCCAGTAGCGGATTGCGGACCATGTCGTTCCACCAGGCGTCCTTGATGTTGCGTTTGAGCTCGGTTCCGAGCGGGCCGTAATCCCAAAACCCCCCTATTCCGCCGTATATCTCGCTGCTGCCGAAAATGAAGCCACGTCGCCTGCATAGTGCGACAATCTTCTCCATGGTGTCAGCTTGAGTTGGCATCTAGTGCTCCGCGGTAGTCCAGCCAGGCGGTGTCAAGCAATCCCGGCGCCGAACGGCGTGGTCGTGTCGTCCGAGGTGTTGCCGGTGGGGCCCGTGTCAGTCTGCGCCTCATCGATGGAGACAAGATCGGCGACCTCCGACTGTGCATTGGCCGGCGACTCGCTGTCTTTAGCCTGCCCGGCGTCGTGGCCCGGTATCGCGTCGGCCGACGGGGCGGCGGGTTCCTCGCGCTGTCTGCTTCTTCCGCGTCGTCGTCCTCGCGGGCGTCGGTGAGATTCATTGGAGGGCCTATCGCGTTCCGGGCCTTTGTTGGCATCGCGGTTGGGCTCGCTGTGCGTTCGACTGCGGGCGTTGGCGCCACCCTTCAAATCGGCGACAAGTGATCCGTAGTCGTCTCCCTCGGCCTCAGTCGTGTCGATTGCATCCAGCGTGCTCATATCGTCGTCGAAGTCATAGTCATCTTCTTCGGCGTGCGGTGGCGGGAGCTTATCGCACTCGGCTCGATACGCATCGATGATGCAGTCTTGCAGCTTCTGCCGAAACTCGGGCGTGATGGGGTGCGCAATGTCGCGGTACAGTCGTGTTCTGGCGGCGGGGTCTCGCGGGACGCGTGGCGGTTTGAGCTTTTTACCGCACTCCTCGCAGTACTGAGCCCGAAGCTGGTTCTTGTGCCTACACGATGGGCATGAGGCGGATAGTTTTCGCGAGGGCATGGCAATGAAGTATCCTTCCGGCCCCTCAACGACTTTTATATCACGTATGACGAACTCTTCGTCGAAGGTGACCGTGCAGAACGCCTTGAGGCGATCCGTTCGGTCCTTTACAAGCCTCATGCGTATGTGAGTAACTTCCATTCAAGCCTCCTCGCTCACCCATATTGGCCCTTGTCCGACGGGGGCGGCGCGAACCGCCGTCGCAAGTCCCAGCCCCTCGGCCTCGATGCGTCCGGCCACGTCGTGGGCCTCCTGCTCGTCGTCGAACAGTCTGTACATTGTTGAGCCGGCGCCGGTGATTGTCATCGGGCCGTGCCCGCGCTCGTTAAGTAAGTGGTAGCACTGCGCAACCTCAGGCGACACACGGAACACCGCCGGCTGCAGATGGTTGGACGCCAGCGCGTTAAGCTCTTGCGCGCTGCCGGCGGAGAGTATCTGCTCCTCCGCATTCTCAAGCGCCCCAGCCGAATCAGCCGGCCGCCAGTTGGCGTACACGTCGGCTGTCCGTACTTCGACTCCGCGAGACACCAGCAGCACCCAGCCGGACCATCGCATCGTCACGTCTTTAACCAGTTCGCCTCGCCCGACCATCAGAGCGGCCGGAAGGTGAAAAAAAAGCGGTACGTCAGAGCCTAGACGCGCGCCGATCCGCGCCAGGTCGTCACGGCTGAGCCCAAGCCGCCAGAGGCGCGCACAGATCGAAAGCGTGGTGGCGGCGTCACTACTGCCCCCGCCGAGGCCGGAACCAGTCGGTATGTTTTTGTGAAGCTCGATAGCCAGGCGAGGTTGATGATTCCCAAGGCAGGCAAGTTCGTTGGCTGCTCGGGGGACGAGATTGCCGGGCCACGCCAGGTGCCGTTCACCGCACGAGAACGCGATTCCCACGGCTCGACTTCTGCTCACGTGAATTTCATCCCGGAGATCCACGCCTATTGTAACCGAGCGGATCTCGTGATATCCGTCGGCGCGGGCACCGAGTACATCTAGCGTGAGGTTGATCTTGGCACAGGCGGTCCCGGTGGCTACCAGCGTGTCCGTGATAGTATCACTCACAGCACTGATCATGAAACATCGAGGTAGTCGCTCTGGTCGCGGATGCCCTTAAGCCCGCCTGTCGGCGAACCCAACTCACTAAGATCGCCCGGTGGCCATGGACCGGGATATAACGTCACCCTCGGTCCGCGTCCGCCCAGGAGGATCGCCCTCTGACGGCCCGTCTGGCACGGCATCCACGCGTGCTGCATGTAACCCTGCCATGATAGCCACGCCCGCGCGAGTGTCAACCCGCGCGCCTGCTCTCATAAGCTGCGCCACCGATACCCTGACCGGGGCCTGCGGGATTTGCGGTGCCACGTGTACAGCATCGAAACGGGCCGCCGTCTCGTGTAGCTAGCTGCCACAAGGTCTCCAGAGACGTTGATCGCCAGCAGCGTCCCGACACTGACACTCGATGTTGCCTTAGCACCACTTCGCTGCGGCGAAAGTGTCGTCTGCGGTCAACGGGTCAGCACGACCGGCAATGTCGTGCGTTTGGTGTCGTCGGCGTAACTTTCTATTGCACAGTAGGTTACGTTCGCCAAACTGCGAGCGGTGGCGTGGGACGTGCGCTTGCCTGGGTTTGAAGGCACGGCACTCTGCGGGCGCTTCGCGTCCGGTAACCGTCAGGGGGAGAGGCGATATGGACATGATTTCAGGTGTGACCGGCGGGGCAGGATACCGGCCCGCATACACTCAGCCTACGTCGGCTGGTTCAACCCATGGCCTGCGTGCGTCCGGCAGCCTCGGAGTCCCCGGCCCTACATCCGCGGGCACAATGCGTGCGGGGCAGGGCGTCGCGGATGTGCTTACAGGTGTCGGCGAGTTGTTGAATTCCATCGGCGGCGGTGTGGAGAACGACAAGTTGTTGCAGCTGCTCATTGTGCTGCTCATCCTCACCGCCTTGCTCGATAATCAGCAGGGGCGGGCGGCAGACAACGGCCAGATACTGCGCTCACTCGGTAGCGAGCGCGCAGCCGCTGGCCAGACCATCAGCATGTACAGTTCATCCACGACGATATCAATCCAGCAGACGGATATAGCTGTGGTAATGGGCGGCGCGTTCGATGCGGGTGGTCAAGGGGAAGGGGCACCGGGCGGAACGCTCGACGTGGTAGCGTAGCGAACCGGGCGACGCCGAGGATCGAACCCCATCCCGCCTGATCACACATCCGCTTGACTTACGACACACGCGTTCACGACCGGCATGCGTACCGTTCCACCGATCGACTGATCCAACAACGGCTGAGCTGTTCCTCTCCCGCTCAGCAGCATATTATGCGGAGCCACGTTGTGGTGGGGGACTTTTCACTGTGATGGTGCCGGGCGCCAGCGGATGGGCGTCTCGCGTAGCATAAACCGGCTACAAGAACCTAATCGCGCACCGGAGGGTATTTCCGAGAAAGGTCGATCATGAAGCAGAGCGCACTGAGCAGGCTGGAGACGAAACTGATTCATGCGGGCGAACTGCGCCCGCGTGTGGCGGGGGCGGTGTCGATGCCTGTGTTCCAGTCGTCGACCTACGAATACCGGGGTGAGACGCGCTACGACGATCTTCGGTACATCAGGCTCAACAACACGCCGAACCACGATGTGCTCCACCGGAAGCTGGCCGCCTTGGAGAACGGCGAGCAGGCGTTGGTGACCTCAAGCGGCATGGCAGCCATATCCACCTCGCTCCTGACCGTTCTGAAATGCGGGGATCATCTGCTTGCGCAGGATTGCCTGTACGGTGGGACGTACGATTTTGTTGCACGAGATCTTGCAGCGTTCGGCATTGCGCACACGTTCATTGACGCCGACGATCCGGACTCATGGGCATCACACCTCCGCCCGAACACCAGGGCTGTCTACGTCGAGGCTATAACGAACCCGCTCATACAGGTCGGTGACCTGCCAAGTGTCGCGCGGTTCGCGCGGGACAATGGGCTTGTTTCTCTCATTGACAGCACGTTCGCGACCCCTGTGAACTTCAAGCCGCTTGAACGCGGGTTCGATCTCGTTGTGCATAGTTGTACGAAGTATCTGAACGGGCATTCAGACATCGTGGCAGGTGCCGTCGTCGGAGGAGCTGAGCTGATCGAGCGTATCCGTGCGCGGCTTAACCACCTGGGAGGCGCGCTTGATCCGCATGCCTGCTTCTTGCTCCATCGCGGGCTGAAGACGTTGGCGGTGAGAGTGCAGGCGCAGAACGCGAGCGCTCTGCAAGTTGCACGGTTCCTGGCAGATCACGAGGCTATCGATAGAGTGCACTATCCCGGTCTTGCGAGTCATCCGCGTCATGCTCTCGCCCGGGAGCTGTTCAGCGGATTCGGGGGCATGCTGAGTTTCGAGCTGCGAGGTGGAGCGGCGGCGGCAGAGCGGCTGGTCAGCCGCGTCGCTATAGCCATCAACGCCCCTAGCCTAGGCGGCGTTGAAACCTTGATCGTGGTCCCCGCGAGAAGCTCGCACCTCGGGTTGGCTCCTGCGGAGCGCGCTCGCCTCGGCATTACCGACGGACTGGTGCGTTTGTCGGTAGGCCTCGAGGCCGTGGAGGATCTCATCGACGATCTGGGCCGGGCGTTGGCCGCCTGAGCCCGACCCACGTCCTGCCTACGGGAAAGGCGGTGCAGCCAGCGTCGCGATCTGGTATGATGGCCATTCGGCATTGCGGTTGTGTTGTGCGCAGGCGCCGGGTTCGGTTCGTGCTTCGGTATACCGACGGAGGGACATGGCTGTGGCAGGGCCACGGAGCGGGGCAGTTGGCTTGGCGTTTCTTCCGTTGCTGCTGGTGTCTGTGTCTTTCGCGCGCGGTCCAGGCTCCAATGACGAGTTCTTCGCGCTTCAATGGTCATTGCAGAATACCGGGCAAGAGGTGCACGGCGACGTCGGCCTACCCGGCGCCGATGTGAGTGCTGTTGACGCTTGGAGCATTCATTCGGGCACTTCGCCCGTCGTCGTGGCGATTGTGGGAACAGGCGTCGGGCCGCATCCGGAGTTAGGCGACCGCCTCCTTCCCGGGTACGCCACCGTCGGCGACCCGTTCGACACGCTCGACCCTTGCCACAAGGGCACTCACTCGGCAGGGATCATCGCGGCGGCGCGGGGCAATGGCATCGGCATCGCCGGACTTAACGACCACGTCCTGCTGTTGCCGGTGCGCGCGTTTACTGATTGCGCTTCGGGCGGAGCGTCTTCCGTTGCCATGGGAATCCGCTGGGCGGTGGACCAGGGCGCCGATATCATTCTCGCCGCAGTTGCGCTGATTGCCGGAGATCAACGACTGGCCGAGGCGGTCGATTATGCCGCAGCGAACGACGTGCTTGTAATCGCCCCTGCAGGCGACGACGGGGCCGAGGACGTAGCATTCCCCGCACGATACCCTGCGTGTCTGGCTGTATCAGCTACGACTAAGCACGACACGCTCGCCGCCTTCTCCAACTTCGGCAACGAGATCGATGTGTCGGCTCCAGGTGAAGACATCCTTTCGACCGGTGCGGGTGTGGGATTCAGCTACAGATCGAGCACCGTCTCCGCCGCTGCGGTTGCGACGGGGGTAGCAGCACTGGTTATGTCATATGCTCCGGGCATCGGTGGCACTGCAGTAGGGAAGATACTTATCGATTCCGTGGACGACCTGGGGGACCCGCGATGGGATCGTTATTTCGGGGCGGGGAGGATTAGCGCGTGGCGGGCCCTGACCATGACACTGGAGCCGCCGATCCGTTTCGAATACCTCGAGCCGTTGCCCTCGAAGATTCCTCCGGGCGTCACAACGACTTTCGCGGTTCGTGTAGCGGACGCGGCTGAAACGGTAGTGCCACGTTCCGTTCATCTTGCGTATCGCACAAGCACCGGGTTGTTTATGGAAACCCCGTCAGTACTGTCGGGCGGCAGTCTCTACCGGTTCCGTCTCCCCGCTCTGCCATGTGATGTCCAGGTGCAGTACTACCTGTCAGCTGCGGTCGAAAGTGGTTCGGCGCTGCGCGACCCGCTCAACGCGCCTGATACTACGCATTCTGCCCTGGCGGTGCGCGACGCCCCTGTATTCGATGATGGTTTTGAACTGGAACGTGGGTGGGTAGCAGTGGCGTATGGCGGTGAGAACACGACCGGCCGGTGGGAGCGCGTCGATCCCAATGGCACGTTCGCAAGTGCAGGCGTTCCCGCGCAGCCGGAGTTTGACTATTCACCCGATTCCGGTCGGCTCTGCTTCGTTACCGGGCAACACAGGGGCGGGCACGCCGGCGTGAACGATGTCGACGAAGGACCCGTGGTGCTTACGTCACCCGTGATTCCGCTGGACGCGCCTGACGCAGAGGTGAGTTACGCGCGTTGGTTTCACTCATCCGGGGGCGTGCCCGACGAGCTCACCGTCGAGTTCTCCCGGGATGGTGGATACACCTGGCGCGTGATTGAGACGGTTACGGCGACGGACGGGTGGGAGGTACACCGAGTGCGCCTGAGTGATTTTCCCGGAATGGCAGGAGACCAACTGCAAGTTCGCTTTTCCACTCAAGACCCTAACTGTGCACCACCTGACCAACCTTGCAGCTCGCTGACTGAAGCAGCGATCGATGAATTCCATGTGCGGGCGATTCTGTGCTCCTCCTCCCTTGGCGACTATGACGGTAATGGCAGGATCACACTCACGGATTACCTCCAGATGTACAGGTGTTTCACCG
>JBHHXS010000028.1:0-19975 GCA_046757145.1 Phycisphaerae bacterium
CCCTTCGGCTCCATTGTGACAAGACATGCCAAGCGGTGCTCATCACTTTCCGCAGCGAGGCTTGCGCCAGCGGAGCCGTTGTTCTCGGCTGCACCCAAAGCGCCAACACATGCCGCCGGATGTTGCGAAATGCCACGCGTCGGTACAGCCCGCTGAGCATCACAAGTGACCGGCGTGGGAAACCACTCAGCCTCGCCCACCGACCCCAACGCCCGGGACATGTGTTCCCTGTTCCGTGCCGCAGGCCTCGGCCTGCGCGTCCGCACTCAGGCAGGGAGCGCTCATAGCGATCCGTGCCGTCGCGCCGGCTTCAAGTCATGGTCGCGGTGGTTCGCGTGCCGCACTCCGGGCACCGTCCGCTTAGGTTGCCCGTGAGATCATATCCGCAATGCGGACAGCGTCCTCGGCGCAAGCGATACCACGTAAGCACCGGGCCCCGCACTACCGGCGACATGCACACCAATGTCAACCCGAGTGTTGAGAGCCATAAAGGAAAGGCAAGCCAGGTTCTTCTGTAAGGGCCGGTCTTCTTCGAGCTTAAGAACAGCTTGCGGGCTCCGGGCGTCGGATTCCGCTGTAGTGAAGCGTGGAACCGGCTTCTAACGCCTGCCCCGCCAGGCATGCTCAGCAGATGCAGGCTCAGTACGCCATCCTTCACATAAACATTGAGCGATTTGTAGGGCGTCGCATCGTAACGCATCTGCATGGGGCTGACATGGCTGGTGCGCCACAGCATTATACTTAGTGGCAGTAAGAACAGTCCGCCGATCGCAGCCACTCTGGTGATCACGAGCGAACAGTATATGTGACCAGGCTGCGTGCACAAGCAACCGAACGGCGGTTCCTTGCCGAGGTGTTGAAAGGCGTGGATGACCGTGCGGCCCCAAGTCGCATTGCTCGGTGAGGCGTTACGATGAGCTCGGCCGAGTTTGCATCCACCCATCCCGTCTTGGCGTCGTCAAGCCTGATATTCCACCAGCCGGCGCGTTTCTCGAGGAGCGTGAATTCCACGCCTGCCTGGAGCGGTTGTTCGAACTGGCGCTGATAAGAGACGCCCGGGCCCTTGTACACGGTGACATCCATTGCTGTGATGACACCACGCGCGGCGCGCTGATCGACCCATCGCTGCACACCCAGAGATGCGCCCAGGGTTATCGAGAGAGCTGCAGACGCGATCGTCAGGATGTTAACGGTGCGGCGGCCGACGCCAGGCTCGGAACCATGCCGAGTAACGATGGTGCGGACTCCGAGCAGCACCCAGAACATGACGTAACACGCGATCGCGGCGTGCCATCGGTCCCGCATAGACGTCTCGAAATGCCAGAAGAACAGGTTATGCAGCAGCGCGCTACGGCGTGTTCGTGGCACGGTCGTGAGGCAGCGTGATTTCGCCTCTGCCAGGTTCCCCGCCAGCAGCGGATCTCGCGGTATCCATCGTTCAGCCCGGCGATAATGCAGGATGGCTCGACCCACGTCCTGCGTCTGTAGATAACAGTTTCCGAGGTTGTATTCGAGCTTCCCGTTGACCACTCCTGCTGCGACGATGCTCTCGAATCGCTGCGCTGCCGACCGGAAGAGCTCCCTCGCCCGATCGGGCCGTTCAGCCTGGAGCTCCTGGCCACGGTCAAAATCGGCCAGCGCCGCTTTGAACTGCGAAACGAGTTCCTGATCGATACCGTCGGCAAACGTCGTCCGGCTGGGGAGCCCGACACCGACAAGCAGAACGCACAGACCGACGCTACCATGCATGCTGCGCACCTGCCGGCGTTCGCTCCGACCAACCCGACCCGGTCTGAGTCGCCAATCCCTTGTGCATGGCGTGGTCATGTTGTGCCTTCGATGCGTTTGATCCAGCCACGGATTCGAGTGGAGGCATCCGTTATGGACAGACCGCTCAGCACGCTCGGCGCGTAACGGGCGGCGTCGCACATTTCAAGAAACGAAGTAACCGCATCGACCATGTCGGTGTCGACGCTGCGTGCCGTGAGCAGGTCGCGCACTTCTGAAGGCGTGAGCCGACCCGGGGGCAGGTCGAACCGGTCAGAGAGATACGTCGTAAGTGCCCTCGCCAATCCTTCCAACTGCGCCGACGGGGTTCCGTTACGTAGGGCCTGGGCAACACGTGAGGCGGCACGCCGCCGTGCGCCCCGGCGACGGGCGAAGCCGGTATCCGTCTTCAGCCTCGTGCGGTACCCGGCGACAAGAGCAAGGACAACCCAGGCTACCGGCGGGGCGACAAGCCCCACGGCATATGGTGTCGCGAACGACAAGGAATGGTCAGCCAGCACCGACACCGGCTCAACGTAGTTCGGAGAGATACCCCCTGTCAGTAGAGTGAGCGGTGTAAGCGTCGGCTCCGTCTGGGTCGCATTGCCCGGCAACACAGCCACCGTGGAGGCCGACGGCGGGTCAACCGTAAGGGGGATAGCATCACTGGTTATCGACACGTACTGCTCGCGTTTCGGGTCGAAGTATGACCAGGTGATCGGTGGAATCGTCTGTTCACCCTGCTGTCTCGGGAAGATCGCCCGGCGGAAGACCTTGCCCCCACCCTCCAGCTCGCCCACGAGCTCGTCCTTGATGAACTCGAACCTGCTGGCGAGCTCCGCCTGCCTGGAAAGATCAGGACCCGCCACACCACTTATGGGCGAGCCTTTGATCACGATTGTCAGCGTGACCGGCTGATTCTGCTCGACGCGCAGCGGCTTGGCCTTCACCTCCATGGTGAACCGGCCTATTGCCCCACTGAACTCGGCGGGTCGACCGGTCTCGGGCGGCGCCTTGACCTCAACAGCAACCGCATCAGCGCGCGCCGTTATTCTTCGGGAGCGGGCGACTTCGAGGGACCTGAAGAATCCGCGCCTCAACTCCGTTGGGTAATCCATCTTCAGAAACACGGGACCTACCAGCGTTTCGCCGACCTCTTCGGCTCGAATCCGCTTCTCCACGCGATAGACCGTGTACTCATGCGACAGCCCTCGGGAATCGGTCAAGGTGCGATCGCTTGCCGTGTATCGGTCGCGGAAGATCGACAACTGGGAGTTCCGATCGAGCAGCGTGAGCAGGTCCAAGTCGTATACCCTGCCTCTGATCACGACCTTACGAACTCCTATGGTAAGCGAGGCGGTGTAGGTCTCCGTGACATAGAGCGACGTCGGTTCAACGGCAATCTCCACGAACATGTCCATGTCACCGCGTCGACCTGCGGCGGGTGTGGTCTTCTTGACGACTATCTCAATCGGCTCAGTTTTGTAGGTTCGCCCGTCCGCCTCGACGGAGACCGGCCCGAGTTTGTAATGCCCTGCCTTTACCCCTACAAGGCGCATGGAGTAAACGTAACTCGACTCCTGCCAGGTTCTACCGTTGATGATTGACATCTGGGAGCTGTGCGAGGGAGTGCTACTGAGCAGTTGCAGGTCCAACCCATCCGGGATCGCCGCCTGCGGTGTGGTTGGCATGCCCGTGTTCGTACACACAAGCTGCACGTCCACGGCCTCCCCGACCTCGAGGATTCGCGTATCGATCCGCAGTTTTATTCCCGGCGGCTCGGCCGCTGAGGCGTATGCCATGCCCAGCGCCAGGTAAAGGGCAAGCGTTCTGGTCATCTACCAGTCCTTGTCCACGGGGACGATGCGCAGCGGGCGTGCCTTTTTGCCGCGGCGCTTCTGTCGCTCGCGAATGTTCTGCATCATCTCGCGCAGTCTGCGCTCCGATTGCTCTCGCGTGATTCTCTCCTCTTCACCAGCCTGCGCCGCTTGCGCTTGTTGCTGCTCTTCATTCTCCGGCTGCTTGGGCGACTCACTCTCCTGCGATTGCTTCTCACCCCGCTGCTGCTCTTCCTCCTGCTCGCCTTCGTTTTGATCCTGCTCAGCCTCTGAATCCTCGCCAGCCTGCCTTTGCTGCGAGTCGCGCTGCTGCTTGTCCTGCCGGTTTTGGTCTTGCCCCTGCTGGGACTGTTGCTCCTGGTCATTCTCGCTGTTCTGTTTGTCCTGATTCGGGTTGTCTTGCTTTTGTTGCTGCTGCCGTTCCAGCTCTCGCTTGAGCTGTCGTCGCATCGAGGCCGCCTTGACAATCGCATCGCGGGCCTCCAGGTGGTCCGGCCTGCTACTCAGAACAGCCTGGTATCTCTGCAGTGCGCTTTCAAGTTTGTCTATTGCGATCTGGGTGTTGGCGGCGTTGTCCAGCGCCTCCGCATGGTACGTGGTGCCGACGCTGTACGTTGCGTCCTCTGCGAGCGCACGATTCTTGGAGAGGGCGGCCTTCTCGAAGGCCTCGCGAGCCAGGTCGTACTCCTTGAGCGCGTAGTGTCCGAGCCCTTTGACAAACTGTATCTCCGGCGCGTCCGGGCTCAGCCCCTCCGCGTGCTCATAGGCCTTCAGGGCCGCGGGCGCCTGCCCGCTTTTGAGTAGAAGATTGCCCTGGTGAACCGCCTCACGTGCGCTAAGGAGCTCGATGTTCTCCTGGTTCTCCTGTGCGAGAGCGTGGGCGGCGAGCAGTGCGCCCGTCGCCGCTGCGATGATCACCTCACGCCTCATAAGGAGTTCTCCACTTGCCAAACGCGTCGTGGTTCGTCGGCTACCGCTTTGCCGTCGCCGATCAGCATTTCCAATCCCAGCAGCGCCAGGGCCAACATCACGAACCACTGATACCTGGGCTTGTGCTTCTTGCGCTGCTCGGTCGTCAATTCCGTCTGCCACATGTTGGAGATCTCGTCAACCAGCGCATGGAGGTCGTTGATGAGGACCCACCGACCTTGGCCCGCCTCCGCTATCCTTCGCAGGCCTTCAACGGCCAGCTTCGAAAAGACGATCTGCCCATCATAAAGGAGGGGCTTGGGTCCGGCTGCACCGCCCACGGGAACCTCCGCCCCGACACTTCTCGTCGGGTCGCCGACGCCTATCGGGAATACGGTTATGCCCTGTTCGTCGTGAATTCGCCTGGCCGTATCCGCTGCGCCGCCTTCGTGGTCTTCCCCATCAGTAAACAGCAGTATGACCTTAGTGGCCTCTTCGGGCGACCTCGCGAACAGGTCGGCGCTGTCCTGGAGGGCTGCTGCTATGGCGGTCCCCCCGCGCGGGATGCTGCCTACAGCCAACTCCTCCAGCTTGCTGCGGAATGCCAGATGATCGGTTGTAAGCGGAAGCCTCAAGGAAGTGGAGCCCGCGAACGCCAGCAGAGCCAAGCGATGCGCCCGTTGGAATACCGCCCGCTCGGTCAGTTGCTGGCGAATCTCTCGTTTCGCCCGTTCGAGGCGATTGGGCTCTACATCGGCTGCGAGCATACTGCGCGAAAGGTCCACAGCCACTACGATGTCCACTCCGTGGACCTTCTGTCTCTCCACATAGACACCCCACCGGGGCCCAAGCAGGGCAGCGCTCAGCATCGCGATGGCCAGGATGCATAGGGCGGCGCGGATAGCCTGACGTGTTGGACTGACTCGTACCGCCAGCAACGGTGCGAGCCTACCGGAGGCGAACTTCTCGAAAGCTCTGCGACGGCAGGATACGCCGTACAGGTACACCAGTCCCGCAAGGGGCACGGCTCCCACGATCCACCATAGATCGGGATTGTCCAACGGCAGATCACCTATATCAGTCGTGATGACCAGAAGGACGCCCAGGCCTACCACCGTCAGTGGGATGACGATCACCCAGAGCAGCCAGGTCGAAAGCGGATAGAGGAGGGTGCGATTCACGGCAACTTCCGATATCTCGTGTTGATCAGGAGCAGCTCAACTAGGAGCAATGCGAGCCCGCCCATAACGGCGACTTTGCAGGCGTATACGTTGTCGCGGAAGGTACGTTCACCGGTGGAGTGGCGCTCGAGCTGGTCGATTTCGTCATAGACCGCCACAAGTGACCTGGTGTCCGTCGCACGGAAGTACTTCCCTCCAGTCACGTTGGCAATCTCCTTGAGAGTGGGCTCGTCCACTTGCGCTCGCGGGGCTGAAAAGAGCCCAAAAGGCGTCCGCCGGGAAACAGACTCGGATCCGACGGCGCCGATGGTGTAGATCTTTATCCCGAGGCTGGCGGCAATCTTGGCAGCTTCGACCGGGTCGGGGGCCGTACGCTTGGCAAAATCCGGGGGATTGTCCGCCCCGTCGGTAAGCAGGATCATAACACGGCTCTTGGCGGCTTCTGCACCGGGCACCCCGGCGATCGCCTGCTCGCCCGCGCGTCGGAGCACGTCCGTAGCCAGGACGATGGCGTCGCCGAGCGACGTGTTCCCCGCCTCCAGTTCCTCGCGCACCTGTCGCCCGTCGACCCACCCCGGGATTTCCGTTGCTTCGAGAAGATCACGAAGGCTACCGTGGTCGAGCGTCAACGGGCACGGCGTATCGGCGTACATGGCGAACGTTGTCATGCCGATCAGGTCGTTGTCCCTCCCCCGTAACGAGCCCCGCCCCATCACGAAGTCCTCGAAGACCTTCTTGACGGCGTCGAGCCGGCGCGCCCTGTGGCCATCAATGACGAAGTCCTTCTCGGCCATCGAACCGGACACGTCGAGCACCATCTGTATTGCTATGCCTTCGCTGGTATCGCGATACGCTCCCCCGGACTGAGGTCTGGCCAGCGCGATGATCAGCGCTGCGATGGCTAGGCTTCGCAGCAGAGGAATGATGAACCTTGTCCGCATGGCCCAGGTCGTTCCCAACTGTCTGAGAAGTTCGATTGAGCTGAACCGGACCGCCGGGCGCTTCGGCGTCGGCAGCGCGCGTATCCATACCAGCGGAATCAAGGGAAGAAAGAGCACGCACAGCCACCCGAAAAACGGGCCGGGGGCGAACGTCCTAGCCAAGAAGTCCATCATGCCGCGTGCTCCCTTGTCACAGCGGTATCCGATGCCCCGGTGCCGGCCGCCGGAATGCGTTCACGCGTCCGCTCGACGAAGGCCCCGGCGGCCTTGATCAGCCTGTCGGACTCGACCGGATGGGGGCGATGTTTGGCGTATTTCACCAGGTCACACGCATTCAGGAACTCCACTAGCTCCCCAGTGTTCTGCTCCCCGAAACGCTGATCCGATGCCGCCGACGCAAGGAACTCCTCCGTGGTCATCTCCGGCGCCAAGATTCCGAACCGCCTTTCCACATAGCCTCGGACTATGTCGCTCACACGGTAGTAGAAGGCCTTGAACAGCCCCTTGCCGACCAGATCCTCAGCTACAAGCGCAGCGAGCTCACGCCGCGCCCAGACATCCGCGGGCAGCACCTCGCGGTCCCGGACATGCGCTCTGCGGCGGCGACGCACAAGCAGCACGACAAGCAACACAACTGCCGCGAGAAGTGTCGGCCCCAGCCACAGCCAGTAGCCCCACGCGCGTGGCAATTCCACGGGGGGCAAGGTCTTGATGTTCGCCAGCTCCTCCGCGGAGAGCTCGCTGCCGGCCGGCTGTCGGACGGTGACGGGCAGTCTCTCGGTGGCAAGTGTCTGCCAATCAACGCTTGGCTCGGCCGACTTCTGGTCGTCGCCTTCTTCGTGAAGACTGCCCGCGTCCAGGTACGCCAGCTCCGCGCCGGGCAGCTCATAATCACCGGCAAGGAAGAACTCGAGTTCGTATTCATAAACCCATCGAAGTTTGCCGTCCCTTGTCGGCTTCGCCTCACGACTCGCCGTCCGAACGACCCGATAATCGAAGTGCTGCTCAGTAGCCTCCAACGCCCGATCATAAGGTCGAGCGTTGATGGTCACACCCTTATCAGCGACGATGTCGACGCGTACCGCGAGGTGCTGGTCGATATCAAGCTCAGCGGGAGTCGCGGTCAGCGTAAGCGCCACCGGCTCGCGTTCGGCCCGTCGCACCGCCGGTGCCGCACTCGATGCGGTGTTCCGCGTGTTGGTAGGAGCGTCCCGCTTCCCGCAGCCGACAAGGGTAAACACAATGAGCAGAAGCGCAGCGGCAGGCGCCAGCGATCGCGGTGCGTGTTGCGTCCTGCGGGAATGGTTGCCGCACAGTGCATTCCGGGAATCATCCTGCCCGCCTCGCCGCGGCCAATCCGAACCGTCAATGTATGACTCGGGATTCCGGAAAGCCGGCGCTCTGTCACACGCGTCACGCCTCAGTGAAGGTTTCTCCAACCGGCTGTGCCCACCGGTGCGACACTGATCAAAGCCTGGAGTGTGAGGTACCGGTCGGCAAGGTCTGCGTTGACGCTTGGGGGCCGGATCCGTACCGCCGGTTCGTCCGCAGTGATGTGGACGGGGGTGTCGAGCGGTGCAACCGCGTCGACTCCCCACGATGGCGTCGGCTGTAGCCTGCCCCTTGGGAGTCTCGCGGAATCGCGCACGTTGGCTTAGTCGCGCCGCAGCTTCCGGCGTGCTCGAACGCCCCGCCAGGCCGGCCGTGAGTATGCGTCTTATCACCTTCGTCTTTCGCGTCGGCGGAAGAACTTCACCAGTGGATCCACAAAGGACCGATCAGTCCGAATATCGATGGTGGCGGTGTCCATACGCCTGAACATCGTCTCGCGTGCTGCCATTGCACTGCTGGATTGCAACGCGTATCTCCCGCGCAGCGATCCGTCTGCCGTGTCGACCACGACCAGCTCTCCCGTTTCGGGGTCTTGTAGTTCGATGAACCCGCTGTTGGGCAATTGAAGCTCGCGCGGGTCGGTTATGATCACCGGTATCAAATCCTGCCTCCGTCGTGCAATCCGCAGCGCTGCCTCAAAGTCCCTGTCCCAGAAATCGCTCACAAGAAAACAGACCGATCTGCGCCGGGTGACGCGGTTCAGGAAGTTGAGGGCACCGGCGATGTCGGTTCCGCGCCCGCGCGGCTGATGAAACAACAGCTCGCGAATGATGCGAAGAACGTGGCGCGTTCCCTTCTTGGCGGGGACGTACTTCTCGATACGGTCGGTGAACAGGATCAGTCCCGCCTTGTCGTTGCTGCGAATCGCCGAGAACGCCAGAACGGCGCAGAGTTCGGTGGCTACGTCCAGCTTGAACTGCATCCCGCTTCCAAAAAGCCCGGATGCACTCGCATCGACGACGAGCATGACCGTCAACTCTCGCTCTTCTCGGAACTTTTTCACGTAGGGTTCGCCGCATCGCGCCGAAACGTTCCAGTCGATCAGCCTCACGTCGTCGCCTATCTGATACGGGCAGACCTCCTCGAATTCCATTCCGCGTCCACGAAACGCCGAGTGGTACTGCCCCGCAAGAACGTCGTTCACCGTCCGCGACGTCCGGATCTGTATCTGGCGTACCTTCTTGAGCAGTTCCTTGGGAATCATCGCTGTGGCTGGCCGATGTTTGAGTTAAGGGGAATCGCCGATCGGCACCGGACAGTTGTGCTAGGGCACCGGCACGTGATCGAGCACGGTCTGAACGACGTCCTCCGACGTCTTCTCCTCAGCCTCGGCTTCATAAGTTATGATGACGCGATGTCTGAGGACGTCCATCGCGATCGTCTTGACGTCCTGCGGGGTGACGTACCCTCTTCCCGCCAGAAACGCCGAGGCCTTCGCTCCCACCGTCAGCGCGAGCGTCGCCCTCGGCGAGGCGCCGTACTGCACCCAGTCGGCTATCTGCAGGCCGAACGCCGCCGGCTCGCGCGTCGCCCACGTCAGATCGACGATGTAGTCCTTGATTTTGTCGTCTATATAGATTTCGTCGACGGTCCGGCGGGCGTTGACAATGTCTTGTGGGGTCATCGTAGGGTCGACGTCCAGCTGCGGAGCAGTGGATCCCATCCGGTCGAGAATCCGCCGTTCATCCTCCTTCGACGGGTACTTGACGACCACCTTCATCATGAAGCGGTCGACCTGGGCTTCGGGGAGTGGATAGGTTCCTTCCTGCTCGATAGGGTTCTGGGTTGCGAGGACCAGGAAGGGCTCATCGAGCGCGAAGGTCTCCTTCCCTATCGTCACCTGGCGCTCCTGCATCGCTTCGAGCAGGGCTGACTGAACCTTCGCCGGCGCTCGATTTATCTCATCGGCAAGGATGATGTTGGCGAATATAGGCCCCTTCTGCACCGCGAATGACCCGTCATTCGGACGGTAGATGAGTGTTCCGATCAAATCAGCCGGCAGCAGATCGGGTGTGAACTGCAAACGCTGAAACCTGGTGTTGATGCCGCGGGCCAGGCAGGAAACCGCGGTGGTTTTTGCCAGCCCCGGCACACCCTCGATGAGCAAGTGCCCGTTAGAGAGCAGGCCGATCAGCATCCGGTGGAGCAGGGCGTCCTGGCCGATGATCACCCGGTGTATCTCCTCCAGCAACCGGCGGAAGGGCTCACTCCTTGCGGAAGCTTCTGCACTGATCTGTTTGATGTCGAGCGCCGTCGTGGATACAGTGGACATAATAGATACAGCTCCAGGCAAACGACACCGCAGCTAAACCCGAAGTGTACAGCTCACGGCGCCGCGCAGACTCATATACCGGTGCATGGTAGTAGACGCAAGTGGAGGCCGATGCCTGTCAAGCGTAGGCTATGCAAGTACCGTGACGCGTCGGACGGATGACGCAGATGCGAAGAGAATTGTTGCGCAGCTGTTACCCTCGCGCAGAGGACAAAGCGCGGCGCACTTCGCCAAGAAGCTGGTCGACCTTAAACGGCTTGAAAAGCACAGCCGCAAGCCCCTCGCGGCGGGCGCGGACAATCGCATGGTTGGGATCGTACCCGAATCCCGTCGTCAGGATCACGGGTGTGTTCGCGTTGATTTCCTTGGCGGCGGCGAAGACGTCGTACCCGGTCTTGCCGGGCATCTTAATATCGCTCAATACCAGGTCGAAGGGCTGGCTCCCCAGCAAGCCGACTGCCGAGTCGCCGTCCGACGCCGATGCGACAACACAACCGTAGCCGGTGAGGACGTCGGTCACCGTCTCCCTTATGACGTCCTCGTCATCGGCGACCAGCACGCGCTTGCCACCCAAGAGGGCGTCCTTTCGGCGATGCCGATTCGAGCGAGCCCCGATAAGCCCGGGCGTCATACTGGTGACCTCTCTGATGGACTCACGGATCTTGACCAGGTTCTCTGAGAGCATCCGCAGACGATGACGCAGGTCGTCGTGCCCTATGTAGTCCTCGACCAGGTTCTCGACGTCCGTGAGGATATCATTAAGCGGGCCGGTTATCTCGGCCATGACGTCGCTGCCCAATCTCCCGGTGGTCGCATGCCGCTCCGTAACAAGCAATTCCAGAATGTTGAGCGCTATAGCGACGTAACGCCCGAAAACCTCAGCAAACCGGCGGTCGTCTTCATCGAAGGCGGCGGGCTTCCTGCTCTCGAAATTGGCGACGCCCACAACTCTGTCATGTAATACCAAGGGTACCGTCAGTGACGACCGTGCATCGGGCATGTCGGGATCATACCGAGGGTCGCTCGCTATATCGGGGCATATGTAGCTGCGCCCTCGTGAAGCCACGTCCGCGCGAATCCCGCTGGCTTCGGCCGAGGCATCGAGCCGGCAGTCGGCCGAGTCGGCCGGCAAGCCGCCTGAGAGCACCAGCTCCAACTGATTGGTCTTACGGTTGAGGACGCGGATGCCGAAGTTGTCGAAATGCAGCAACTCACTCGTACAGCGAAGAATCCTCTGCTCCAGGAGCGACAACCGGTCCTGAACGTCCATGCGCGCGAACTGCTCGGCATCAATGCTCAACAACTCACGACCTGCGCGATCGATTTCGTCTGTCCGGTCGTGCACGCACTTGGCGTCTCTCGCGTCGGACACCACAGCGACAACCTCGGTCACGCAGTTGTGCAAATCAATCACCGGTGTCGCGGTGAGTTCGAACCGTTCGTTGTCTTCGCTCGTGAAGTTGAAGCGGCGTGCTCGAAGTTGCGTAATCTCCGCATGCGTGTCAGCCTGAGCCCCGGCGATCGTGTTCATGCAGCAATCGCAGACTCGTACCCGCACGTCGTCTGCGAAGCTGAGCATCTTGGGGTTGGCCCATTGGAGCTGCCCCCTCCCACTTATGATACCTATCCCCTGGTCGCCCCCGTCAATCGTTCCAGTGTCGTGCTCCACATGATCCGCGTCAGGTAACGGAAGGAGACCCTCCGCTTGGGTGACAACGAGGTCGAATGGTTCGGCGCACAGTGCCTCCAACGCCTCCTCGAATGTTGCGACGTGCTCGACGCGGCCGCAGTCACTCATCCGCTCGACGAAATCGTTCCCGCTCTCGGAGCTCCCGAATACCAGTACGTGCAACTGCTTGACACCGCCTACACTCATCGTCCTAGCTCGCACACGCCGACCGTCTTTCCCACCACCATGATTATTCTAGGCGCTGACACGAGCACTCTCTCGCACATGCCCACCATCAGGCCCGAAAAAAGCTAAGCCGCGAAGGATACACCCGGCCGGGCGGCGCCTACAATAGGGTGAAGCGAAAATGTTCCAAGAATTCCTACACCCCCGGACGATCCGGCGCCGTTTCTGCGCGACGCTCGACGGGCACTGCCAGCGGACGCGGGCGTCAGGCAAATCGCGAAGTGCAGACCCATCCTGTTCTGACTCTCCCCGCCGGAGTGGCGTTTGCGGCTCAGATGCAAGGCATCAACTGACGCACGAGGACCAAGAGACGCGGGCGATGCTATGCCATGCGGCTCTGCTGAAAACGCCCGGGGCCCCGGCGGCCGAAGAGCAACGTCCGCATATACTCAGGCCGTATCGTCAGCGGAAGAGGCCTAGGACACTCGAGTACTGATCGGTCCACACAGGCGTGCCATGCCGGGGACGAAGTAGGCGCCAGCCGGGCATTTCCATTACCTGCGCGAGATCCACCTGCCTGCGGGCGACCACCGCGTACACGGAGGGCCTCTTCTCTGCCGCGAGCTCCTCCGTCGTGAGCTTGCGATCGTCGCGGTAGGCGCAGGCCAAGTCGGCATCGGCAGCCAACGCCCCAACCAACTGCGTAAGGTCTAAGTATCGGTTCGAGATGTGGAACACGATTACGCCTCTCGCAGCCAGTTTGCTGAGATAGAGTTGCACTGCCTCGCGCGTCAGAAGGTGGGTTGGTATGGCGTCGGAGCTGAAAGCGTCCAGCACTATCATGTCAAAGTACCCGTCGGGCGCTCGCCCGACCGCGATGCGCCCATCGCCTATCACGACCTTGTAGCTGGCCTTGCACTGGCTGAGGAACGTGAAGTATCGGGGGTCGCGAGCAATGCGTTCGACTGCGGGATCGATCTCGTAAAAAGTGAACTCTTGTCCTGGCTTCGCATAAGCCGCCACGGCCCCGACCCCGAGCCCGATCACCGCAACGCGCGCATCAGGATTCACGTCCTCCAAGACCGTGAAACAATCGCCGATGGGGCCGGTGCGGTGATAGTAGGCCAGCGGTTCCGGGCGTCCGCCGGCCGCAACCGCTTGTGCACCATGCAACGTGCTGCCATGAAACAACCGCCGATAATCCTCCTCCGCGTCGACCACGACGCGTTTGACGCCGAAGAAGTCTCGTTCGACCAGCAGGTCAGTCCCGCGCGACACGCTCACCTGGCGTCCCGTGGCCAGAAGGAACACGCCGTACGCGAGTGCGAACCGGATCGGGCGCTCCGTCTGCAACAGTACCACCGCGATAACACCGCCGAGTAGCACGACCCACGCCGATGAACTGTCGCCCCACCCCCCGATCCGTACACATGCAGCGACTGCGAGGAATCCAGCCCCTAAGGCCGCGGGTACCACGACGTCAGACCAGCACGCGCGGTACCCGTTGTTAAGCGCGCCCGTCCGGGTCAACAGCATGCACGCCGCCACCAACGCCAGGGGGTATTCCAACACCGTGTCGAACACCATCGGCGCAACGATGGCGTTGAATAATCCCCCCAACACACCGCCAAGCGACATCCACAGGTAGAACTCCGTCAGATGCCGGGTGGCGGGCCTACTCCGTGCCAAAGCGCGATGACACACCAAGCTCGCAACGAAGAACGTCACAAGGTGCAGGACGATTGCGAGCCATGATACCTTCCTCATCTGCAGAAACAGTAGCAGACCTGTCGGCATCACCAGCCACGGGAGCAGCCGCACCAAGAACGTGTCCGGCAGGAGGGGTCGTCTCGAGAAGACTATGACGAAGGTCAATAGGTAGAGCGCAAGCGGCAGCACCCATAGGAGTGGCACGGGGGCCAGGTTGGTGGTGATGTGAGTCGTGACCCCGAGCATGAGGCTTGAGGGGATAAGTGCGGTCATCACCCACCAGATACGCCGGCGTGTGGTCAGGCTGGACGAGCCTTGTAGAAGCCACCCCCTACCGTCCGGGCCACTGCATCCCCGGTCCGGTTCACACGCCCAGCCCGCGTCCGAGTGCGAGGCGGTCGACGGTGCGCTGTGGCGGGCTGCCTGAGCGCCACGCGAGCACCAGAGCAGAACCGCGCACAGCACAATCAGGGTAACCAGCAGTACGTAGCCGACGGCCCAGGCCATGCTCTGCTGACCGAGTGGAAGTGCTGGTTCAAGCAACAACGGATACCCCATGAGGGCCAGCAGGCTTCCGGCATTACTGGCGGCGTACAGAAAGTAGGGATCATCCGCAGCCGAATGACCCGTGCCTGCGAACCACTTCTGCAGCAGCGGGCTGGTTGTAGAGACGACGAAGAACGGCAAACCGACCGCGACGGCAAGACGGCCTAGCAACCAGAAGGCGGGGTTCGCGGAGACCGGCGGACCGCTCTCTGTGCCCATAACCACCGGCAGGACCAACAAGGGAAGCAGTATCACCGCGAGCTGGAGTACGGCCTGTCTGCGTGCTCCCAACGCCAGCGTTGTCAGGTGCGCGTACCCATACCCAGCCAAGAGCATCGCCTGGAAGAACACCATGCACGTGTTCCACACCGCGGGTGCTCCCCCAAGCACAGGCAGGATCATTCGCCCGATCATCGGCTGGATGAGGAACAGCAGCCCTGCACTGACGAAGAGGGTCAATGCATATGAAAGTAGCAACGCTGCCTGGCGACCGGAACGCTCCGGGCCGCTCCGTCCGCCACTGGTTACCGCTCTCTCGCCCGGCCGGCTCGCAACGGATTCGCCTCGAGTCGAGCACGTGGTTGATCCACTCGGTGACGGGCGAGGGAGCGATCCATGGCCGTGTGGCTCTTCGGTCAAGCATGCAGCGGTAGACGCGTCCTTAGGAGCCATACGGATACCTGATCGGAACGCTGTGGTGGGGGCCTCAGTTAGTTCGGTGTGCTGGGACCACAGCCTGGGACTATAGGACGGTGTATGACTCAACCTGCGCGCCCAATAGCCTGCGCGGGAGGTGTTGGATATAGTCCAGGCTATGGGACGGACATTCACTGGCGAGGCATGCGCCCTTCTGGCAGCGTTAACTTGGGCCCTGGCAGTTGTGTTGCTAAAGCGGACGGGGGAGTTTGTCTCTCCACTGGCACTCAACCTGTTCAAGAATGTCGTCGCATTGATCCTGCTCATCGCCACACTGGCAATCATGCCCTCTGCGGGTGAACTCATGCGCAATTCCACGCGAGAGGACCTGGCCATCTTGGTGCTGAGCGGGATGGTAGGAATCGCCGTGGGCGACACCCTCTTGTTGCGAAGCCTCAATCTGCTTGGGGTAGGCCTTGCGTCCGTCGTGGATTGTCTCTACAGCCCGTTTGTCATCCTGTTCTCGTACCTGATCTTGTCGGAGGAGCTGGGGGTGTCGCACTATATGGGTACGGGGTTCATCCTGGCAGGGGTTTTCATCTCCTCCAGGCACGCGCCGCCGGCGGATCGGACGCGCGGCCAACTCCTTCTCGGGATTGTGCTCGGCGCCTTTTCCATGGCGTTTATGAGCTTCGGCATCGTCATAGCGAAACCGGTTTTGGATATCAACGATTTCCCCTTAATCTGGGCTACGACGCTGCGGCTACTGCCAGCGACCATCGCATTGGCGCTGTTCGCAATCGCCTCCCCACAACGGCGCGAACACTGGTCTGTGTTCCGACCGACGCACATCTGGAAGGTCAGCATACCCGCCTCCGTTTTGGGAATGTACCTGGCAATGATCTTCTGGGTGGCTGGTTTCAAGTACGCCAAGGCGTCAATCGCCGGCGTCCTCAACCAGACCTCAATCATATTTGCCATCATCCTGGCATCGCTTATTTTGAAAGAACCCCTGACACGGCGGAAGCTGGTAGCGGTCGCAATGGCAAGCGTGGGCGTCGTCCTTGTTACATATAACATCCGGTGACGTGCGCCACAGATGCCCCGGCGCCTCGATACTCCGGATGGGAGGCACTATGCCTAACCCCGGCGCAGGTTACCGAGCCAACCCGGGTACGGGCACGGTCAGGACGACGCCTATTTGAGCAAGCTTGTCGTTGTGCGCGCAGTTTCTCAAGGGGGCGCCCGACAGAGACGCGTCAGGCTGCGGCGGCTCCACAGCATCAGCGAGCGCGGCGTCTCAGCCCCATATCGTCACGGGCAATCTGCCGGATCGAGTTGATCCGGCGCGTCAGTATATTGCTGCCCCTGCAACCCGAACTTGATGCGCTGAAGGTCGGAGACGTTAAGGATATAGTTGGGAGGGTTGCCGATCCCCAGACCCTGCAGGTCGACCCAGGTCGTGTGCGCGTTGGGCGATGAGTCGCCCTGGGCGGTCAGGACGTAAGCCTGTATGTCAACGACGTTGACCACTCCGTTCGGCGGCGTGAAGCCGAACAGAGGCGGCAAATCACCCGTGCCCTCGCCCACCGTGTCACCGTAGTACCATGTTCCCGGCTTGCGGATAGTTTCGACAACAAGAGGATCGGCGAACACGACACCGTCGCCGGTCGCCAGGATGGCATACGTGGCAACCGGAACGATCTCACAGTCTCCGACGTGCACCACGCGGGGCCAGCCGGCACTGAAGTACGCAGTGTCGAGCACGCGCGAGACGTTGTTCAAGTCGGGCTCACCCACCCACCCGAGCGGACCGATTGCGCCCGGCCCGTCCAGCAGCTCCACGAGAAAGGCAACGGGCTCCGCATTGTTCGGAGCGAACGAGACGTACCGGTTCTTCCTGCGATCATGCGGCGCCGGAGCCAACGCCGGCGGGTTCACCGCACAGCCCGTCTCACTCGAGAGATCCGCCTCGATAAAGTCGGCGGGTACGCCTCCGCCGGCGGACAAGCCCACCAGCCCGTCCGTCGCGGTCATGCCGAGATAGCTTAGCACGATCGTACCGTCGAAGCGCATTTCCACCTGGAAGTTGTTCGCCCCCACGTCCGAGAACTCCGGCACGTTCTGGTAAGTCACTACGATGCGGTCGGCAAGCTGGGCCCAGCTGACGATACCACCGTTCTGCGGACTAAAGTCGTTGAACTGTACGGAAATCCGCGGCAAGGAGAAGTGATCGGCCAACGACGGAGTCCAATCGCCGTCCCCGGATTCAAAAGTGATATATCCGTTGCTGCCCACGTAGAACACGGTGTAGTCGACGCCGTACAGTGACACAAACGCCCCGCCTGTCAGGTCAATTCTCACGTAGCCGTCCTCGCCCGGGAAGATGGTCGTACCGCCTACCGGGTTCACCGGAAAGCCGGTGATGTCCTCCGCGCACGCGTTGTAGTAACCAAGTGAGCCGTCGGGAGTGAAGGTCAGCGACACTCCAACCAGATCAAACCCGCCGGTGGAGAAGGATTCGGTGAAGTAGTCCGGAGCGTCCGGAGTGGTAAACACGTAGCAACTGCCTCCGGCGTCGTCGGTGGTGAGATTCCCTGCCTCGTCCGTGCACTCGACTGCGTAGGAGTATGTCGTGTTCTTTTGCAGTCCCAGTAGATTGATCGCGTGTGTAGTGCTTCTGCCCGCAGAGGTGGCCGTCCTGTCCAACGCGCCGCAGGCCAGCCCGAAGTGCACCGCGCAGGCCGTGGGTTCGTCGGTCTGGAAGCTTACGGTGGCGCTGCTGGCGCCGATGGAAGAAGTCTGGACGTTGAAGATCAGCGGCGGCGCGCAGTCGACGATGGCGTCGTCGGTAACCACCACGCCCGCTCCACCCTGGCCGTCATCGGCGTCAATGTACGTGACAGTAACCAGGTCGCCTGGGGCTACGAGCAGGGCGCCGGCGCTGTCAGTCGTACTCAGGTCGATCGAGCCTTCGAAACGTGCGGTGGCTGCAGCGGTCTCCGTAAGTGTGATCTGCTCGACCCCCACCTCCGAGGTGGAGTCGACATCGACGGTTACCGACTCGACGGTGTTGTCGTCGGCGTTCAGGCCGCAGTCGACCACTGCGACAGTTGCGTTGCTTTGGCAGGAGTAATACGCGCGGCTCAATTCGACGGTTCCCAGATCGTCGCAGAGCGGGCTGCCTATGCGTATGTAGTAAACGTCCTGCTCGCCGTTGAACGTGGCTGCGTAGGCAAGGTTTGCTCCTAGCTCGTCGGAAACCATGTCGAAGTAATCGCCCATCTTGCTCTGTTGGGGCCACCCCAGGTGCGGATCGAACGGCGGGCTCAGAGGCTCATTCACCGACCAGGTTGCACCGGCGTCGGTCGAGAATGCATAGTACAGCTCGGAATCGAATCCTCCGGGATCGTTACGCGTGTCATTCCATATGACGTCGATCCTGCCGTTCGGAGCGACTGACATCGTGCCGAACCACTGGTACGCTCCATTGCCCGGCGGATCGTCGTTAACGCGCACGGGGGTGCTCCAGGTCACGCCGCCGTCAACGCTGCGGGCGAGCATGACGTCGAGAGGGTCGGTCGTGGACGACCTCTGTACAGAGCAGAGCAGATAGACGTAGCCACGAAAGGGACCGTCGGAGCCATCCACAGCCACCCAGACCTGTCCGAGCAGGCCGCCGGGGTTCGGGCCACCGGAGAAACCCATGCTGCCATCAAGGTCCACCGTCGTGACGAAGTCAAACTGCGGAGGCATGAGCTCGTTCTTCATTGTCGTGGACTTGGCTACGATGAACCCGTCGCCTGCGACATAGAGTTCGCCGTCGGGTCCCACGGCCAGGGTTCCCCAATACGGGTTCCCCGGCACGTCAATTACCGGGAGGAACGTCTGCCCCTGGTCGTACGACCTGGTGAAGTGCCCGTTACACCCAGGGCAGGTATAGAAGCGCGTCCAGTACGCGTAGATGTTGTCGCGCCCGATACCGTTGGTCAGATCGACGACCATCCACTGCTTATCCCCGCCGAATGCATATACTCCGCTATCCCAGGAGGCACCGCCATCGGTCGATTTGAACACGTTGCACCAGAAATCCGAGCCGGACGCGGTTAGACTATTGTAATAGAAATTGCCGCTGGTGTCGGACGCCAGAACCGGGTCGGACCGGAAGACACCAGGCTCAATGACGCCGGGAAACGTCCACGTGGCACCGGCATCCGCAGTGAACCCCCAGCCTGCCTGGCGGAAGTTGCTGCTGATCGTATCGAATTGGCGCCAGCCTATCGCCATACGAGCGGGGTTGCTCGGGTCAACCGCAATGGAAGGCTCATTCGCGGCGTCGCCGACGATGTTCGACCCCGTACCGTCGACGTTGACCTGAACGCTGACGTGCGTACCGCGGGTCCAACGGACCGCAGGAGTAATGCGGCGGCCCGCACGCGGGACCGGCTGGAACTCATCGTCCGGTGTCTCCCTGTGCCCCTTAATCCCCGGCTTCCCGGCTGACTTGTTCATCGGCTGTTGAGCATTGCCCCTGGTCGCCTCGGACGCCACGTTGTGACGCACCTGAGGCGGGCCTACACCCGATGCGGCTAATGCAGTACATATCGCCGCGATCCCGAATGGTGGCGCGATCATCTAGTCTCTCCTGCCCACCCCGTCCTAACCGCAACGCTGCCTAGGTTTCGGTCTGGGTGGATCGAAGTAAACGTTACGCAAGACGCTGCGCAGCACGGGCCATGTAGCCCCGCGCCACCTGCTATGCGTAACCGGAGCACTCCCCCTTTCTTGCGAGGACACACCACAGAATCGTACCACGACGACGTCCCTTTTGCAAGGAACATCACGGCTGCGCAACGCCGTGATCGAAGCTGTGCTGCCAGCGTATCTCGCCGTCTTCCCCCCAGGTGGTCCAGATGCCGTGTGGTTTC
>JBHHXS010000029.1:0-19945 GCA_046757145.1 Phycisphaerae bacterium
CGGTCCAGGTCGATCCCGGCTTCACGCATGCCCTCGATGATCCGGACCGCGTTGCGCACGGTCGGGACGAGCAACTGCACCAGCAGTAGATTCACGTCGGAGATGTCAAGCACCGACTTCGCGTTCAGATCCGAGCGTGTCGGACCATCCACGATCACGTAGTCGTTGAACTGCAACAGCGCCGACAGGAGGCCCACACAGGAAGCCGCCGTAATCGTGTCCGCCTGAGCGAAGCTGGAGGGGCGGCTCAACACGCAGAGGCCGCTTTCATGCTTCACCATGGCCCGCTCTATCACTTGTGGCTCAAGCTGCTCAGGCGAGTTACACAGGTCGGCTACGGTGTACGTGGGCTCTACGTCCAATAGAGTCGCCACTTGACCAAAACGATAGTCCAGGTCGACGACGGTCACGTTGCCTTTCACCATGGTCGCTAATTCCACAGCGAGATTGGTGGCCAGCATCGTAGCTCCGACCCCACCGGAAGTTCCCATAACCGTGATCAGCGTTCCGGTTCCCTCGGAGGTCGAACAGCGAACGGCGATCTTGGCGACCGCCTCGCCGAGCGATTTCTCGTCGATGGGCTTCGGCAGGAACTCCCGGACGCCTATGCGCAACGCTTTGAGGATGAGAGGCCCGTCGGTTGAGGAGGACGCAGCAAGCACCGCGACATCCGCAGCGTCGCGTACTGCATCGGCTACCACTGCCAAGGCCGCCTCCGGCGCCGGATCGAGGTTGACCAGAAGCGCTTCAGCGGGGAATTGCTTCAAGGCCTGCGCCAGCAGGGCAGGTTCTTCCACCTCCGCGATGATTTTTACGCCGTGTACGCTGAGGAGGAGTCGGCGCAGCTCGGGCATATAGTCCCCCTCGCCGTTCAGCACGATGAACCGAACGTCGCGCGACATGGCCTGGTGACCCACTCCTAACCTGGAACAGCCAAAAGCCCTAAAGCCGTGTTTCCGAACACCGCTTCCATTGGATGGCGAGGTTCCACAGTGCCGTTATTACCGTTGCTGGCGCGCGGCTCCGGTTATCGGATCAACTCCGACAGCTGCCTAATCGACAGCCTGGTGACCGCCGCGACAGGCTAATCGTTGTATCGGTCAAACCCGCCAGCCACATGGCAGTGCTTACGTGGGCGATATCGGCTATCTGTCGAAGCAATAGTTGGTAAGCCGGTGAGCTACCAGCAGCGCCCCATCCGTGCGTCGCCATCACCGTGTTTCCCGGAACGGTCCCAAAAGTAGCACACGGTGTCAGCGGCGTAGCTCTGTTGATGAGCCGGTAGGATGGGCCATCCGCACCCCGCCGGCTGAGCCTGAGCATAGGCCCGCCCGGACAGCGCACTGGGGGCCGCTCGTGACCGGCGGGCTGGCAATGAAAACACCCGTGCATCGCACTACCGCGCCGGGACGCGAAGTCCGAGCAGTGCCCCGGTTGATCGTGCATCCTCGTCGAGGCAGGCAACGCCTCCGGCATAAGGCACCGGGTGTATGCATGACCCACGTTGCTGCAGTCACAGGACGGATGCGCATCATGTCGTCGGTTGTGCAGGTCGAGGCGCGGGCGAGGGCGGCGACCTCGGCCGGGCGCTCTACGTACGCCGGGGTGTCGTATATCGCATCTACACAAAAGGAGCTGGCGACGAATCCTACCAGAACTGACAGAACCACTGCGACTTGGCCAGCGACTACCGCGCGTTGGCGGTAGGCCTCAACCCTCTGGTAACGCCGTCCGGACATCGTTCCCCCTCCACGCTCAGGCCCGGCCCAGACTGTGGCCACTCAGGCAGCGTCTCCGCCGTTGGCATTGGTCGATCCGACATGCGTGTCGCCGCTGGGCGCGGACCCTATTGTGCTTCACCTGGCTGGGCGTGACCCCATGGCCCGTGTATCGACATCTCTTCGGGTTGAGAGGCAAGCGGCCTGCCGGCATACTGGCTGTTCTCGTCACCGCAGGGTGCGTCGTCTTGGTCGAGCTCACCCCCCTCGAGCAGCCCCAGCGCGTACAGCTCGAAATCACTCGGTGACTTGATGCCTCTAGCCGGTACGTCTACGTACTGATGGGCGTCAAGCGGTGCCACGATCTCAGGCGTTACGAGGATCACCAGTTCGCTCAGGTTGCGCTGGTAGCGCACCGATCGAAACAGCGCACCTATGATGGGGACATCTCCGATACCGGGGATGCGGCTTGCCAAGCCGTTAGTCTCCTCGTTCAACAACCCCGCGATTGCGATGGTCTGGCCGCTGCCTACTTCCACGATTGTCTCGGCAGCGCGTGTCTTAAGGCCGGGAACGTCGAAGCCTTGAAGTTTGATCGAGGCGGTTGGATCGAGCTCGGAAACCTCGGGCCTCACACGCAAGCGAATGCGCTGTTGTCCCTTGACCTCAGGCGTGAAGTTGAGTCTCACCCCGAACTCTCTGTAGCTGATGGATACGACTTGATTGCCCTGGGGTTCAAGAATCGGAAACTCCCCGCCCGCCAGGAAGCTCGCGGTCTCTCCGCTGATCGCAACCAGATTGGGTTCCGCCAGCACGGTAAGAAGCGCGTTCTCCGCCATTGCCTTGATGAATAGTTGCATCTGAGCCCGCGGGACCCCCAAAGACAAGCTGGGCGTGGGCGACAGGGGGATGCCGTCCGCGCCGGTGAGGAATGGGATGGGCTGGGTCGCGCTGGCGTTGGCGGCAGCCCCTATGTTGATCGGGTTGATGCCTCCGAGTTGATTCACCAGGAACGCGTCGCGCACGTTGTCCCCGGCAAGAAACCCGTTAATCCCCAGCTCGCGCGTGGCCTTGCGACTCACCTCGGCGACTACGCAGCGCAACAGCACCTGCTGCTCCCCGGCTACGTCAAGGTGGTTCTGGACCGCTACGGGCGCATCCCCTTCCATCGGGGGGAGAAACAGCGTCGCGAACTCCTCGATACGCTTTGCGGTTTGCGCGCTGGTAACCGTCCCCGTGAGGACGATGTTGCCCATCACCGATCTGGCCTCGACCCTGGACTGGGGATCGATCTTCTTGAACACCTCAGAAAGACTCTCGAGATCCAGCTCGACGGTCACGTCCAACAAGTATTGGTGTTCGGTCTTGTCCCATAGTACGACGTCGGTGCGCCCGTACGCCTTACCCGTGACCAGCAGTTGTGTGGGGCTCACCGGCTGCACGTCGGCGATCTGGCTGGCAACGACGTCGGCGCGGCTCGTCTCGACGGACGTCTCGATGATCACGCTGCGGTTCAAGGGCACAGTGACTTGCTGCGTCACCGAGGCTATATCCACGACGGAAGCACGGAAGTCCGTGGACGATCCCGCAGTGGGAGGCGCGGCTGCGTTCGCCCGCTCAGTGACACAAACAAGACACAGAAGAGTAGCTGCGAGAATACCGTGTTTCGTTGTCGGGGTCCTGCTCTGCATCATTCGACCTCCGTGTTTTCGGAGCCAGATGGATACCTTTGCCTGTGCCTGTACTCCTTCTCGTCGTAGCTGCCTGCTTTGGATGCACCGGTCCCAAGCTCGTTATCCAGCTGGGAGTGCCCGGTTCGGCTAACCGGTCCCCTGCCTATCCCCACGACCGTCCTCGAGTGTGCGTTCGCAAAGGTGATCTGTTCGACCGTCAGGGGATCTCCCTGCGTCGAACCTCGATACACGACGAGACTATGCGGCGGCTCGGGAATACGCGGCCGTGTTCTGGCCTGTTGGCGCGTGCGGCTGTCCGCCATCGCCACTTTGCTCGAGATGGAGGCGCCATCGCCTTTTCCTCGGTCGGGCTTAAGGTGCGTAGCGAACACTTCAGACTCTCTGGCGCTGGCTGGCTTGTCCGTTCTCTGCTCATCCTCGCCGCGCAAAGCCAACGTGACTTTGCCGCGTGTCGCCGCGAGATGGAGCTTGGGCACGTCCTGCTCGCGTACGAGCAATGTAACT
Organism: Phycisphaerae bacterium; assembly: GCA_046757145.1. Lineage (GTDB taxonomy): Bacteria > Planctomycetota > Phycisphaerae > UBA1845 > UBA1845. The sequence goes on from JBHHXS010000029.1 coordinate 3,917, forward strand.
GATTTCGCTGGTTTTACCTTGGAACTGCGCCTGTCTGCTCCGGCTGAGGTCGCTCCTCCTATTGCAGCAACCTGAACGTGTTGCAGGATGACCTCTGCGATGGTCTCTTTGCCACTACGCCCTGTGCCCGTGATGATATCCATGACTACGATCACATCGACCCAGCTGCCCGGTCTTAGTTGATAGGCGACTCCGGTGACCTCGTCGATCTTCACGGAAACAGCCCTGAAACCGTCCGGGATCTTGCCGACCATGCCCGGTGGGGTGCCCGGTGGTGCCAGCATCGACTGCAAGACCGGCGCCCGCTCCGGTATCGGCTTAGCAGTAACCCTTCCAACGACATCGTCGATCGAGCTGACCCGCTCTCTTGCCGGGACGAGTGTCTCATCCGTCGTCTCGACGAGTTCGACAAGGTCGGGGGTGATTTCCTGAGAGCCGTCGATGTCACGCGTGGCACGCACGACGGCGATTGCCTGCTGTTCACCCGTCGAACCCTTTGCATTCTGGAGCGTGTTCGCAAGGTACTTAACCGCAATCAGACCAACACACAGGCCAAGCACCAACGGTATGATCGCCCTTCCCTTCATAGTCGATCCTCTCTTCCAGGCCTCATGGCCGCGATAGGTGGACTCGGTACCCAAGACGCCCCGGCGGCCCATTGCACGGAGGCACTCGGACCACTATCCGCCGTCCAAACCCTGCCCATTTATCGGAAGGTTTCGGACTCCGTTGGAACTACTATCTGGAAATTTATTGGTATGCCGTCCCCCCTCTCGATGCCCCGAATCGTGGTACCGCAGCCGCGCCCTACTCCACCGCGCAAGCCGATTCGCTCGCCACCGCCACGGCCCGAGCCGGCGTTACCGTGCGGGCGACGACGCGCGAAGCGCCCCCGGGTAGGGCTCGCGCGCTGCTCTCGGTGCAACGGGATTCACCGTCGTACACCGTGTCGCCTGCTCGTTCGTAAAAGCCGGGAGCTCTCCTCGTACAACACCGGCGCAGAGCATCCGCCGCACACCTGCCCGTATGGAAAGGTGTTTGCATACGGTCCGAGGGAGTGCGACGAGGCATTGTCCGACCGCGCATAGGGAAGCTCTCGTGCAGGTCCAGCTGCAAGGATGTCGGCCTCCGCGCAGGCCGACTAAGGAGGCGTACAGCCTTCCTTGCGCATTGTACAACTGCCCACGAGATCACCCGCGGGCGCGCCGAAGAACCCCCCGGTCAGGGAGATCTCGGCGTAAGGGACCGTTACGGTCACCGTCTCCTCACATATGCCGCTCGAAGCTGTCATCGTGTATGTCAGGCCGTGCATCGCCTGGACCACGCGCGCTGATACCTCCGCCGGCGTGGACGTTGACAGAGAGGCTACGCGGCAGCCTTCCCTGGCTGCGTGCTCCACCGTCAGGCGCACCATGAACAAGTAACCGTATTCGATGATCCCGAACAGAATCGTGAGAAGCAGCGGGAGTACCACTGCGAACTCTACAATAGCCGCAGCGCGTGCGCGCTTGGTATTACGGCTCCGTGCCACTCGGCCTCGACAGCACCTCATAGTCAAATCCCCCACCAGCCAAAGGTCTCTGCTGCAAGAATCACCAGCGTCCCGGCGGTCAAGGGTACGCCGTAGGGCAGCAACTGAGAGGTAGCTCCGAAACTCCTGGCCGAACCGAACTCGCTGAAGAGAGTCTGTCGGTTACTGCATTTGGTCAGGATGATTCCCATATTAGCGCAGGCCAAACGCAGTCGTCCGGTCGACACTATCATTATGACCGCGACGACGGCAGCGATCGCGGCACCCAGTACAAATGCGTAGAGAGTCAGTCGGGGCCCGAGCCATACGCCTATCGCCGCCATGAGCTTCACGTCCCCCGCCCCCATACCGTGCATCAGCCACGGTACGATCAACACGCCGAATCCGACCAGCAACCCCAGCCCTCCAGCGGCCAATCCCTGCCCGCCGAAGAAGATGCCCTGCACTATAAAGCCTACAATTATAAGAGTCAGGTTGAGCCAGTTGGGGACACGCTTTTGGGTAAAATCGATCCACGATGCAATGAGAATGCCGGGGATGAGGATCGCGCAAGTCGCGTAGAGAAAACCGGTCTCCATCGAATGAGCTCCCAACAACTGCCAGGGCTTATCACAGGCGCCGCTCTCGCACGCAGCGAACCGGGCGCCTTACTCACTCGCCTCAATCCCCACAAGCACCGCACGCGTTTGAAATAAGGCGGTGGGCGCCACCGTACCGGTAGCGCCCACCCGCCTCGACTGAGTCCCAGCTACAGCCTACCGAAGTGAGGCGCTGAGCTGCATCAGGTTGTGATCGCGGTCTCGACCTTGCCGAACTCGGTGCTTACCGCGGTGCCTAGCGCCGTCACCGCGAGAATGCACGCCACGATAATCAACGAAAGCATCACCGCGTACTCAGTAGCAGTCGGGCCCTCTTCTGACTTCAGGAATCTCTTGGCAACACTCAGAAAGTTATTCATGCTTCCGACTCCTCTAGTTAGATGGGCTGATGGTGCAGCCCCATGTGTCTTCGAAGGTCGCTCAGATTTCCCGAAAATCTGATCCCTTCATCGCTGATGACCCGAACCTCCAAGGGGTCGCGAGCCCGTTTAGACGGTGCTGTGCACTCACTTCTTCCATGCTGCTTACCATGACGCTGGGAAGAAGGTGGCGTTCGAGAAGGGAAGTACGGGCCGTACGTTCTCTCCCCACCGGCCAACGTCGGTCAACGCCTCTTTGCCGTCGACCTCACTACCATGAATCTACGAAACAACTCACGCCCGAGCAAACCGCTCGCAGAGAATATCTTGTTGATGTCACACACGGGTCGCACGGTCCGTCCATCCTACTCATCACCCCGCGAAAGCAGTGCGTATGGCAACGTAGAGGGTAGTTACAGCCTCGCCGAACGCCGTGATCATCAACAGGAGGCCACCAAGGATCATGGACGTCATGACTGCGTACTCGGTGGCGGCCATCCCATAATCACAGTGTAGGAATGAGGATATGCATCCGCGTAGGTTCAATGGTCCACTCCTCGGTGTACACGATCTTCCCACTCCTCGTGGATATGCGCACGGAACGGCTGCGCGGGCCCCTACGCAACAAGGGTCGAATATGTCGATGCGAAAAGCAAGGAGAACTTGGAGGATTCTCTTGCGATTTGTCCGGGAGCGTCGCGCTGTAGGTCCGTAGTTACCTACGTGCGTATTCAGAGACATGACGCGGTAGTTCCAGTTGAGCCGATAAGTCGAAGGTGCGCACGTGCGTGTTCATGTTGGGCAACGGACTTGACGCGCATTGAACCCGGAGTTCTACGGTTCGCGAAAAAGAGAGTCGATCGCAGCCCTTGTGCTGTCGATACGACTGTGAAGCAGCCGGGGGAGCTTCAAAAATGCAAGAAAACTCGATCCCTACGTCACCAGAGCAGATCCGGTCGCGTGTCGTCGAGCTCATCGCTAGATTGTTCTGCGCGTTGTTATATGTATACTTCTGCCGCGCCGCCCTAGCCTCGTTCTTGAATACACAGAATGTACCTGTACTGCTGCTGCTGATTGCCGAAACCATGACGATGTTTCTGATCATCACCGCGCGGTTTCCAGCGGCAGTTAACCGCTCACTATACGCGTCCACCATCACGATAGCGGGCAGCTTTTACTTCGTCCTAGTCAACGTATCGGATGGCATGCGCCTCGTGCCCGTCAGCATCACCGTCGTGCTTCAGTTATCGGGGCTCATGCTGCAAATCATTGCCAAAGTGCATTTGGGGCGCAGTTTCGGCCTGGTACCCGCCAATCGTGGAATCGTTACATCAGGCCCATATCGCCTCGTTCGGCATCCCATCTACGTGGGCTACTTCCTCACTCACGTGGGATTCGTGCTCTCCATGTGGTCGCTGCACAACTTCTGCGTCTATGCACTGCTCAATACGCTCCAATGCCTCCGCATCCGTGAGGAGGAGAAGCTGCTGCGACAGGACCAGTCCTACCAGGAATACGCAGATTCCGTTCGTTACCGCTTCATCCCGCTCGTCGTTTGACGTGTTGCACTCCTCAGCCTGAGGCAGACTGAGAGAACGCCGGCGCTCCTGCAGGGTCCCTCGGTACGGCTGCAACGTGTTGCTCAGCCTCTTTGGGATAAAGCCACGGAGCCAGGCACTGAACAAGGGCGATCACCACTGCGGCTACCAGAAGTCCACCCACGACGTCAGTCACATAGTGCCATCCCGTAGTGAGCGTAGCAGCGATGACCGCGCTGTTCAGGCTAGCGCTCACGGCAAACACAACAGGACGCCGCCGAAGCGCTAGAGCCAATAGGATCGCCCAGGTCGTATGGAATGAGGGGAAGGTGATCAGACCCTCGGCGCCGCGCCATGTGACCAGATCGCGCGCTCCGCTTCGCAGGGCGTGGAAGTGTTCCAAGTACCGCGCCTGGCTCAGATTGGGAGCATAACCATAGGCGCTAAACGGCCCATCAGCCGGGTAGATGAGGAATACCACCGCTGCAACTAGCGTCGCCAGCATGAACCGCAGCATAAACGTTTCAAGTGCTCGGCGGTCACCCAGGAACCCGAGAATCACCACAATGAGAGCAGTCTGAGGCAATAGTGTGTTGTAGGCGAACTGCAGGCAAAGTTGTACTTGTGGATGCACGCCGGCCCAAGCGACGATGTGCGGTACCTCCAACCCAAGCCATCGGTCCACCTGTACCAGCGCGTCGTCTGCAAGGGGACGGGCAGTGGCGGCAATAGCATACATCAGGACCGTATAACATGACGAAAACAGTACAAGCTGCGCCATCGCAGTGGAGGTCCACACGAATTTTGGGACGTTGCGAACGCGATGGTAGAACACCGCGAAACCGGCCAGAAGCCCCGTAACGGCCAGCGGCCGGACGGCATCTAGAAGGGGAAAATACAGCTCCAGTCCCGCCACGAGGAACACGTCAGCGGCGAGTGTGCCCAGGATCAGACATGCTTTCAGCTTGAAGTCACGACTCACTTGGGCCGACCCGCCTGTTAACGCTGCTCGTGCGCTCACCGCCTATCCGGAGTGTCAGCGCAAGGCACGGCCACCGGCCCCGCGCGCCGGGTAAGCGCAGGTGGTACGACACTTCGTGATCCAGCCCGGCGGGCAGTTCTTCCGGGAGTCCTCAGGTAATGTGGTGGTCCTCAGGTTATGGGAACTCACCGCTGCCGCCGCCACTACACACCACCTGACGGGTAAATCGGTCGCTGACGGCGGAGATTGCAGTGCTATTCCTCGACTGCGATCAAATCCTGATATTTCGCGTAGAGTTCCGGACTGCGGTTCTTGAGGTCGGTCTCATTCTCATAAATGCGCGTCAGTTCGGAATCACCGCTGCGAATGCGCGTCTCGATTGTGCCGTCGGGCCGCACTTCGAATGTACGACTCGCCTTCCCGGTCGTCGAGCTCTGACCTATATCCGGGGGCAGGACGTAGGAGTCGCGATCAGTTCGCCAGCGTTCCATGAAGGTCCGGAACTCGTCGAGATACTGTTCGTAGTTCTTGAGACCTTCGCTCACGTGGACCCCCCAGTCGTGAAGCCGGGCTTCCAGATCACCCAGGTCGATGTCGATATCCGCGAGTGTCGGGAGATCTCCGAGGTCCGATAGTCCGTCGATGTCGACTTTAACTACTACCTTATGTTCGATGTTGTCGAACAGCTCGAACGCTTCAGGATCACCGTCGCGCAGCGCTTGCTTGTCTGGATAGGATTCCGTCGACTCATTGCCATCAGCGTCCGTCCGCGTAACGACGATCGGCCCATCGTCTTCCTGCTCAATCTCAATTTCCGTGTCATCTTGCTTCACACGGCATCTTACGATTTTCTTCCCGTCGTCGGACCAGACGCGAAACGAGCGGGTACCTGCCTTGGGTATTAGCTGAAGCAGATCCTCAGGCAGATCATCAATCTCCGCGAGGTCCCCCAGGTCCTCGAACACCCACTTGCCATGCGACCCGCGGCGCGCTACACATCCGTGAGTCCGGATTTCCTCCTCGATATCGGCGGTTGGCGGCAGCTCGGTCGTCCACGAGAACCCGCTCATATCCGCACGGGAACCGAGTGTTACGGTGAGTGTCTTTTCCTCACCCTCGTGCAGCGCCTTGATCTCCACGACCTCCCCCGGCTTGCGGTTGCGAATCATTTCCACGCCCTGGCGGACCGTCCCGTCCAGCTCCTCGCCGCCAATCGCAATAATGACGTCATGTGCTTCCAGGCCCGCGTGGTCGGCGGGGCTTTCCGGAACCACACTTAGCACTATGATCCCGCGTTCAGCTCGCTTGAGCTGGGCGCTGACGGCGTCGGGCACTTCACCGATCGCAAGCCCGAGCCAACCGCTATCCTGATCTCCTTCCGCATTATTCTTAATGAACTTAGTAACACGTCTGACGGTCGGCCCTTCATTGTGGCTATCATCTCCGCCCCGTTCACCGCTCAGGACGACAAGCGCCTGAGTCGGCGAATCACCTTCTACTGTTGCAGTTATTTGCCTGTTACAGTCGCCATCGGAGACGATGGCTACGGTTCTGGTCATCTCCCTCTTACCCTCGCGCTTCCCAACTTCCGACATCGCCCGCTGTGAAAGTCCGGCAAGGAACAGTGTTAAGAGTATCTGCAACATGGTCTAAGTCCCTTATTCGTGCTTGTTATGAGTTTACTCCGACCACGGGGCGGCAGTTATGGCACGTACAATCACATGGCCTCATGCTGAGGCAGGCCTGATGCCGATGCCCGGGGCTGCCTCACGGTACGGATACGATCCACCTGGATCCAATAGACATTGCCGTCGTCACCGACGACACCAAACACCTCTCTACCGGTGGCACGCTTTATCCTCTGGGCGGACGAGCCTGTACCCACGTTCCGCATGACTTCGCGCGGACTCGCCCGCGTCGCCACGGCCCTCTCGCCGGTGGGGAATGGTTCAGGAGCATTCTTCATCACCGGGACCGTGTTGGTGCGAATGAGCGACGGCCCGGGGATCCATAATGCCAGGATCGCTGCAGCTACCGCTCCCGGGATGACCCACCAGGCACGGTAATACCCCAACCGGCGCCGCGCGGGCAGCGCAGGCAGAGCCTTGACCGCCGACGCTTTCGTCGGGGGGATTGCTCGGTTCAGCGCAGCAACGGCCAACTCTTCGGCGCGCCTGTACTGCTCCATCAGCTCCTGTGCCTCGGGATTGCGGATGAGCCTGCGATTGAGTTCGAGCCCTTCTGCCTCGGTCAGTTCGGCATCGAGCTGTCGAACGATAAGCCTCTCTAGGTCATCCGGGATGCAAGACATCGTTCAGCCCATCTTGTCTTTCAGTGCCTCGCGCAATAATCGTCTAGCCCGCACGAGGCGTGTCTCCACCGAGCTCGGGCGTACACCCATGACCTCGGCAATCTGCCGATAAGTCCACCCCTGCATGTGTCTGAGCACAAAGGGCTCACGATACAGAGGCGGGAGAGCCTGGATAGCCGACATTACGTATTGGTGCTGCTCGTCGCCTGCCACCTGCCCCACGGGCGCGCTTCCCGGTTCTCCCGTACGTACGCGTCGCAAAGCGCCGGCGTGCGTCCGCCGCCGACCGGTCTCTCGACCGGCGTCTAGCGCCGCGTTGTGCGTCAAGCGGTACAGCCACGCGCGCCACCGGCGACCATCTCGCAGCTCCCCAGCTCTACACCACACTGTTGTCCAGACCTGCTGAGCGACGTCATCTACGCGATCGACGTCGCCCAGCACGCCGAATATAACCCCTCTTACCCAGCGCCCATGACGATGCATGAGCTCCGATAAGGCGTTCTCATCGCGCCTCCGGATAGCCTCAATAACCGGTTCATCCGGTTCGTAACCAGCTGCGAGGGCCATCGTCATGGTCACCACTATAGACGTCTGCCGGTGCCGTCACCGGTCAGTCCGACCGGTTTTTTTGTGCTCGGGCAACGCAGCAGCGTCGGCGCACGTCCTAGGCACAGCTCTCTAAATGAGCCGCAGGTGCCTCTACACCGTGTGTAGCGGACCTCATTAGATTCGTTCCCGGTGGAGTTTATTCAGCAACACCAGCGCATCCGAACGGCGAGAGAGCATATCCGTTCCACAAGCCGCATGCACCGCGGGGGATTCAAGACGACCTGCGCCCGGGCATAGCCCGGCCTACGCCTGCGTGAGCGGGCGAGCCGCTGGCGCACCCGGAGCGGATTGTGCGCAATGCGCCTCGAGGGGAATGCGTCTCTTTCCGGGACCCAGCACACAGAGAGCCCCCCTGCCGAGCAGTTCCGCAGCACGGATGAGGAACGTCGGCCCACACGCGGTGCGGAACGAGGGATTACATTCGATCTGGGCGACCATTCCGTCCGGGGTTTGCACGTTGAGATATACCGGGCATTCCCCGGGATTGGCGCGAACCAGAGCGATGAGCTCGTGAACGGGTGCGTCAGTGTTAACGTCAAGTATCAAGGCCCTGGCAAACGATGCGACCGCGTCTTCCGCTGGGACGACGCGAGCCACGCGTATGGAAGCCTCCTCGCGCTTGCGATCAACCGTTCCTTCGATAAATACGATCCGATCAGGTGCGAGTTGAGAGCGATACTTGGGCAGGTCGTCGGGGAAGACGATGGCATCGACCTTACCCTGTAGATCCTCGAGCGTGACGATCCCCATGCGTTTGCTAGCGTTGCGTCCGCTTTTAGCAACCACGGTGCGCAGGCTCGACACCATGCCTCCGACTATGACCGCTTCGCCCTCCGTCCGTCTGGCAAGCTCCGCGGTCGTCGCAGTGGTGCACGCTTCCAAGAGGCGTTCGTGTTTGGCCAAGGGGTGCCGCGTGATGTAGAAGCCAAGTACTGCCTTCTCCCGTGCCAGCATCTCAGCTTCGGACCATTCCGCATTGCCAAGCGAAGGGGCAGGAGAGTCGCAGACGCTCGTATCGGCGCCCCCGCCGAACAACGCGAGCTGCCCGCTCCTGCGGTCACGCTGATAAGCCTGTCCAACCGACATCGCCCGCTCGATCGCCTCGAACAGTGCCCTGCGCATGGCGCCGGTCCGGTCGAACGAACCAGCACAGACAAGGGCCTCGAGTGCGGATCGATTGACTGCCGCGAGATCCACGCGTTCGCACAGGTCGAAGATATCTTTGAAGGGGCCGCGACCCCGGCGTTCTTCGACGATGGCGGCGACGGCTTTGGCTCCCACGCCCTTCACCGCCGCCAGCCCGAAGCGGATCACGCTCATGCCCTCCGACCCATCGCCTGGATACGATGGTGCGTTCGAGCGCCCGGGCTGCGCAGACGCAGACCCGTCGCCGCCTACACCATTGCGCACCGTTTGCGACTCGTGGGGATACGACCCAGGTGCCGACTCCACTATGAAGTCGGACTCCGACAAGTTGATGTCGGGTGGCGCGACCGTTATACCCATCTCCGCGCATTCGTCGCGGTACTCTGCCACCTTGTCCGTGTTGGACATTTCGAACGTCATAAGCGCAGCCATGAATTCGACAGGGAAATAGTGCTTCATCCATGCGGTCTGGTACGCGACCAAGGCGTACCCCGTGGAGTGCGCTTTGTTGAATGCGTAACCGCCGAATTTCAGAATGTCCTCGAAGACCTGATTGGCGACGGTGCGCCTCACGCCATTGGCGACACAGCCCTCAATGAAGGGGTTGCGCATAGCCTCGATCATTGCCGTGTTCTTTTTGCTGATCGCCTTGGCCAACCGGAATGCGGCCTTGAGCTCAATACCGCCGAGACGATTGACTATCCTGGAGACCTGCTCCTGGTAGACCATGATGCCGTAGGTCTCCTCGAGCACTTCAGTCATGATGGGATGGGGCGTAGTCCAGGAGGCGCCGTGCTTGCGCGAGATGTATTCCAGTATATACTCCATGGGCCCGGGGCGGTACAGGGCGTTTGCGGCGATGAGGTCCTCTATGCGGTTCGGTTTCATCCGCATGATGACATCGCGCATTCCCCCCGATTCAAACTGGAAGACGCCGCGTGTGTCACCTTGCGCAAACAGTTGGTACACGTTCTCATCGTTGAGGTCGATATGCTCAAGGTCGATCTGCTCGCCCGTGCTGCGCTGCGCAAGCTGCCGGGCACGCTCAAGTGTGGACAGCGTGCGTAGCCCCAAGAAGTCCATCTTGAGCAGGCCGACCCGCTCCACCGTCGGTCCGTCAAACTGGGTGACGAGCGTGTCCTGCCCGTCGGCGCGGTAGAGAGGCAACAGCGTGTCGAGCGGCTGATCGGCGATCACCAGGCCGGCGGCATGGACTCCCGCGTTTCTAGCCACCCCTTCCAGTTTGCGCCCGATGTCGATGATCCGCTTGATGACGGGGTCGTCGTCGTACCTCCTTTTGAGCTCCGGTTCCTGGCCCAGGGCTCTGTCAAGCGTCATCTTCAGCTCATTCGGGATCAACTTGGTTAGCTGATTAGCTTCGTCGAACCCCAGGCCCATTACGCGGGCGACGTCCTTCACTGCGGCTTTGGCCTTGAGAGTGCCGAACGTGATGATCTGCGCAACGTGGCCGTACTTGTCACGCACGTAATCGATGAGCTCGGCGCGGCCGTTCTGGCAGATGTCCAAGTCAATGTCAGGCATCTCATCCCGATCGGGGTCGAGGAAGCGTTCGAAGTACAGGCCGTAACGCAGCGGATCGGGAGCACTGATGTGCAGGCAGTAAGCCACAACGGAGCCGCACGCGCTGCCGCGCGCGGTTACCGGGATGCCGTGCTCCAGCGCATAACGGCAACAATCCCACACGATGAGGAAGTAACTGGCAAAGCCCTTGCCCGTGATCACATCGAGCTCATAGTCGATGCGCTGTGCCAGTTCCGGTGTGACTCTGCCGTACCGCTCCTGTGCACCCTTATTCACCACGCTGGCAAGATACGCCGCGTCGTCCATCGCCTCCCCGGTCTTGTCGGTCACCTCATCGGGCACGCGGTAGACTGGCGAGTGACGCCGGGAAAGATCCAATTCGACGTTGCACATCTCGGCTACGCGCAGCGTGTTGGCGACGGCGTCCGGATAATCAGAGAAGAGCTCGGCAATCTGATCGGTGCTTTTGAAATAGAACTCCTCCGAGGGGAACTTGAACCGGGTCTCGTCGCTGATGAGTGAGCCCGTGTTAATGCAGCATAGAGCGTCGTGAGCCTCAACATCGTCTTGCTCGAGGTAGTGTACGTCGTTCGTCGCTATAGTCCCCACGCCGAGCCGCTGTGCCATGTCGTTCAACTCGGGATTCAACGTACGCTGCTCGGGCAGGCCATGGTCCTGCAGCTCGATGAAGAACCGATCCGCACCGAAAATGCTCAAATAGGTCTTTGCGACGTCCTCCGCGGCAGCGCGGTCTCTGCGCAAGAGCGTGTGCGGAACCTCGCCGCTGAGACAACTGCTCGTGCAGATTATCCCGGCCGAATACTCGCGCAGAACGACTTTGTCGATCCTTGGCTTGCGATAGAAGCCTTCCGTATAACCGATGCTCGATAGGCGGATGAGATTGTGGTACCCTTCGAGGTCAACAGCCAACAAGAGCTGGTGGAAGATCTCCTTCCCGTTCCTGCCGCCCTCTTTACTGTGAAGATCTCCCGAGGCCATGTAGGTCTCGCAGCCGATGATTGGTTTGATGTCTGCCTTGAGGCACGCAGTGTAGAACTCGATGGCGCCGAACATGTTCCCATGGTCGGTAATCGCCAGGGCTGGCATGCCGAACTCTCGCGCTCGGGCTACCAGAGGGTCGATGCGCGTGGCGCCATCCAGCAGACTGTAATGCGTGTGAACGTGCAGATGAACGAATGACGGGGTCGAACTAGCTCGCATGGATTCCTTTCCGTCGCCTGCGGCGCATGGGCGGTGCCGCAGCGGGCCCCGAGAAGCGCCGCGCCTGCCCGGCCCACCTCAAACGGTCCGGGAGGGCACGACTCCGCGGGCCGCACCACGCACGCAGCATGGCATCAGCGTACTCTCCCGAGCATCGTACCGTCCGCCGATGCCGGCTCCAAGAGTACGCAGATAGCTCAGCGTCACGCAACGGCTACGGCGCTGTGACTAGTCCATATATCACAGACCACTGCGGGGCCGAGGCCCACGCTCGCCTCAGACGGGATGATTACGTACGACGCAGGAGTCGCCGGTTGAACTGAATCTTCGCTACGACCAGCAGTACCAGCGTGAGAATGGACAGACCCCAAACGGAGACCGTCGGTACCGCGCCGGCACAGCCGGGCGCGAAGGTCGCGTCATCGGCTCCGGGGCACACATCGACGCAGTTGGCCACGCCGTCCCCGTCGTCGTCGACCTCCGGATTGCCGCAGCCGCACGGCCCGGGCTCACTTTTCTCCGGGTCGTCGGGGCAGCCGTCATCCGAGTTACAGACGCCGTCGCCGTCGAAGTCATCGGGGTTATCCAGCGGGCAAGGATCGCAAACGTCTCCCGCCCCGTCGCCGTCGAAGTCCGCCTGATCGCCGTTGGGTGTCGCTGGGCAATTGTCGCACGTGTCGACCTCGAGGTCTCCGTCGATGTCGCCTTCGCATTCATCAGGTATCCCGTTGGCGACGTCGTTGGGGCAGTCTTCGCTGGTCCCGTCGGCGATGTCACATTCATCGGGGACACCGTTGTCGTTGCAGTCTTCGCTTCTGCCCATGGTGATGTCGTCGGTGTCGTCGAATCCGTTATCGTTGCAATCAGGGGTGATCCTGAGGAAGTAGACGTCCTGTTCGCCGTTGAACGTGGCCGAGTACGCCAGGTTCGCTCCGTCGTCATCCGAAACCATGTGGTAGTAATCGCCGATCTTATTCTGCTGGGGCCAGCCCACGTGACTGTTGAACACAGGCGTCAATGGTATGTTCTGCGACCAGCTCTGCCCGGCATCCTCGGACGAGGAGTAAAACACCTGGGACAGGCTGTCGCTGTTTGTATTCCGCGTATCGTTCCAGATGACGTCTATGCGCCCGTTAGGAGCCACCGACATCGTCCCGAACCACTGCCAAGCGGTGTTCTCAGTGTAGTCGTCGTTCACACGCACCGGAGTACTCCAGGTCAACCCTGCATCCGTGCTGCGTGAAAACATCACATCCAGCGGATCGGGCCCGGGCGGGTCCACCGAGGCGAGCACGTAAATATTCCCGCGCGTAGGGCCGTCGGAGTGATCGCTCGCTATCCAGATCTGCCCGAGCAATCCTCCCGGGTTTGGAGTGCCACCAGCTATAATCGGCCCACCAAGAAAGACGTCGACCGTCTGTTCGAACACGGGTATCTCCACCGCATTGCGGGCATTAGAGGATCGCGCGACTGTAATCACTCCGTTCAGCAATCTGCCCGCCAGGTACAGCTTGCCGAAGTGATCCACGGTCATTGTGCCCCAGAACGGGCGACGAGGTACATTGACCGGCTCGAGGAAGGTGAACCCACCGTCCGTGGACCGCGTGAAATCACCGGGACAACAGCTGAAGAACAAGTTCCAGTTGCAGTAGATGTTGCCCGCCCCGATGGACGCAGTGCTATCTACGATCATCCACTCCTTGTCCCCGCCGTGCCCCGCGTGCGGTCCATCCCATGACAGGCCTTTGTCGTACGATATGAACATCTCCACCGAGGTGAGCGTGCTGAGGCTATAGTAGTAGAAGTTGCCATCCGCATCCGTGTCCAAGACCGGGTCGCTGCGGAAGACCTGCGGCTCAATCACAGCAGGAAAGGTCCAAGTTACGCCGCCGTCGTGACTGTACGCCCAACCCGCTTGGCGAAAACTACTTGTTATCGTATCGAACTGTCGCCATCCGATCACAATGTTGTTGCGATTGGTCGGATCCACAGCGATCGAGGGTTCATTGGCGGCGTCCCCCGGAATGTTGTCGCCAAATCCATCAACATTGACCTGAACGCTGCTGAACCGGCCGAACACTATGGGGCCGCCACCCACCCGTATGCCGGGCGGCGGTTCGGCGGGGATTGACCTCGGTGGAGGCACCGGCGCCTCGTGGTGGGCACGCTGCATCTCCTCAACGGTCAGCACATGACCGTCTTCGGGATCGCCACGGCTGACCTCAGTCGACACAGAGGTGACGCCCGCAGAGAACAGTAACATCGTAGTGATCGAGAAGACTAGCCGGTTGTCCACGTGGTTCCCCTCCGCCATGCAGTGCGTGACTACCCACGAATCACTCGCCACCTGCGCGGGCGATGATGGTAGCTGAACACCAGCACTCTACCATCCTGCACGCCGCCTTACAAGCCGTATAAACGTCCACACTGAACCTAATGCACTCTGACTGATTATCGGCGAATGGTCCGTGGAGATTTGCCTGCGAGCTACGCTACGCGCTGCCTGAACCAGGTCCGGCCGCCGCACGCACTCCCGTGCTGGAGTCCGACGAGGGCAGTCGGTGAGGGCTGGCGGCGGGACGGCCACAACGGCTCGCCGACGGAGAGCACTCAGTCTAGTCCCCGCGGCAGAGCGCCAGTCTCGTCCCCGTACCAGAACGCAGTTAGTCTCACCAAGATCACACGTAGAACACCCGCCTATGCACTGCGAACGAACCGGTGCAAGCGTGCGTCGCTAGCACGAGTGCATCCCATCTCGTGTGGCGCCCTTGAACGATTCGCGCCACACTGCACTGACCCGGGCGACAAAGAGCGGCATCGCCCTCGTTTTCACCGAGAACCACGTAAGCGTGACGTTGTTCGTACCGCCTCATGTGCCGCGAGACGTCGGCGATTGTACACCTTTGAGATTTGCCACCGGTTTTCCGATGCGTCCCCGCTGACGCGGGTGGTGGATTGGCGAATTGACACCGGCGATGCCTTGGGTATCATTGTGCGCGCATAGAGTATTGGCTTATTCTGTCTACAGGAGGTTGCCCAATGCGATGGAACGCGGTTTGCCTTGTCACGTCCTGTCCTTTTATTCTGTTTGTGGTCGGCTGCGGTCTCTTCGGTAAAAAGGAACCGCAGACCTATTCAGCCGAACCGACGGGCGATCAATATGCTGCCCCGACTTACGAGACCCCCGCGAAGGAACCGCTGCCCTACACCGAGGAGCCCGCAGCTGTCGAGCCGTCGTACCCGGTGATGGCCGAGACGCCGAGTGAGCCTGCGTCACCGCGGTACCACGTTGTGGCCAAGAAGGATACGCTGTACAGACTCGCGCGGTTGTACTACGACGATGCCTCTCGCTGGAAAGACATCTACGAGGCGAACCGGGGCACCATCAAGAACCCGGACAAGATCTTTATTGGGCAGCGATTGCTCATACCCTGAGCAGTCGGCAAACCCCGTGAGATAGGCATCGTAGGTGTGTAGTATCTTTCGCGACTGAGAGTATGTTCTCCTCGCGCTGCGTCTCAGCAGTCAAGCGACGATAGCCCACGCCCCGTGTCAGCCGGCCGAGCCGTTGGCCCCTCAGCTTTATACGAAGTGTCAACTGCCACCCCGCTACGACGCGGATCGTTGTGATCGCTCCTTGCTTTCGCGCGGTCGCGCAGGTGTCGAGCCCGTGGCTCAGACGATCGCGGGTTATGGCACGCGGTACTACTTTGCTGCTGCCGTGGCACTTGCCTGCTGTTTGACCCAAGTGGTGGGTACCGACTTTGGTCTGGTGATCGGCGTGCCTATGGCGCGGTTCAGGATCATCTGAGCGCACATGCCGATGGCCCGGGAGACCCCAAAGATTGCGGTATAGAACGGTGGATCCTTGACACCGAAAGCGTACATGAGCACTCCCGAAAGGGCGTCAACATTCGGGTTGACGTTCTTGGCCTTGCCGTGCTTGGTTAGCACGGACGGGACGACCTTCAGCATGACGTCGGCGAGCTTGAAAAGCGGCTCGTCGGGGCAGGCTTTCTTGCCGAACTCATAGCAGGCGGTGTAGCGTGGGTCCGTGCAGCGTAGCACGGCATGTCCGAAGCCCGGGATTACGCGCCCGGAGTTCAGCGTTTCCCATATGAAGGCCTCCAACTGTTCCGGTGTGGGTATCCCGTTGAACCTGCTCTGTCTGGCGAGGTGGAACTTGAGGCA
>JBHHXS010000030.1:0-19559 GCA_046757145.1 Phycisphaerae bacterium
GGAGGCAAACCCGATCGCGGGTTCGCGCACACACTGCAAACTCACCTTCCGACTCTTCCGCTGTGGTTTCATGTCCGTGACGCCCCGGATGAGCGGGCGATGCCGCTGCGCAACTAGACTCAACAGAGGAATCCGGCTAGGTTCCCACCAAACATATCCCTAACTATAACGCTGGATTATTGCTTGTCAATTTTATATTGCGATTTTCGGGCATATAATTGCTGTACGATTGTGGGCGCCGGCGCTTGGAGCGGGCAACTGAAAACGGGGTGCCGGCGCCGGGTGAGCGCTACAATTCGCGACATACAAGGCGCAAGACAATGCCCTGGATGGAAAAATCCTTGCTTTCGTCCACCAGAAGAGGTTTAACGGAAGGGTTGTCGCCTCGGAGAATCACAAGCTGGTTTCCATCCCGTGACTCGACCGAGACGCGTTTCATCGTCGGTTGCCCGTCCACCAGGCAAGCGCACACCTTACCCTGTACGTGCTCCGGTGCCACGTCGGGCCGATAATGCACAAGAACTATGTCGCCAGGCTTGAGCGTGGGCTCCATGCTGTCGAAAGAGAGGCGCAAACAGTAGTACTCAGGGGACCACTGATGGCGCAGGACGGGGAACATCTCCAGTTGCTCCTGGGATTCAGCAGGCGGGCCGGCTGGTATGGAGCCGAACAGCGGCAGCGTCCGGGTCTCCAACGGCTGCGGGGCGTCGTGGTCCTTGCCGCCTCCTATCAGCACGCCTTGTGGTACATCTAAGGCTACTGCCAAAGCGTCAATCGTACGGCGACGGGGATTCGCTAATCCTCGCTCAATGGCTGAGATGTACCCCTGGTTCATGTTGGCAGCGGTGGCCAAGGCAGCCTGCGAGAGGCCCAGTTGCCTGCGGCGCCGCCGAATGCGCGCCCCGATCGACTCGTTCGCGCGTCGCTCGACAATGGAAAAAGTGGTCATTACTCCTGCATTATACGCTAGTGGCAATATAACAACAATACCCATTCGTGTGATTCCAGAATGGTTTTTGGGGATCGCACGTACCATTTCCTTCCATCCCAGCCGGTCGCGCGCCGCCGAGGTTGCCCGTCTGGGAGGCCGAAAAAGCGAGGAATCGACACCCGCGCGAGGCAAGACGCTGTACTCGTACACAAGGGGCGGTGAATGGCATAAGGGGGGGATTGCCGCTAGCGTCGCAGATCGCGAAGGCGCCGCACTACGGTCGAGGCTTAGGGGCGTGCTGCCACGGAGATGTAGCGGTGCTGAGCCGTCAGATTACGTAATCAGGCATGTGGTCCGATTCCGAGGCTGTGGCGCGTACGGGCGGTTTGACTTGCCCATGTGTCTTAAGCCGCAGCTCGGGCGGTTTGAAGGTGACGATGGAGTTCGGCGGCACGCTGGTGGTGACGAACACCGATCCGCCGATCACGGAGTTCCTTCCGATCACCGTATCTCCGCCTAGGATGATCGCATTGGCGTAGATGGTCACGTTGTCCTCGACTGTGGGGTGGCGCTTGGCCTCACGGATCACGCGTCCGCGCTCATCTTTCGGGAATGACAGCGCCCCAAGTGTAACGCCTTGGTACACTTTGACTGAATCACCTATGTCGGTGGTCTCTCCGATGACCACTCCGGTGCCGTGGTCGATGAAGAAGCTTTTCCCGATCCTTGCCCCGGGGTGTATGTCGATACCGGTCTGCGCGTGGGCCCACTCGGACATGATGCGTGGCATCAGAGGCACCTTCAGTTGGTACAGCGTATGGGCGAGGCGGTGCACGGTGATAGCGAGGAGCCCGGGATATGCGAGTACGATTTCATCCAGGTTGAGTGCCGCCGGGTCGCCATCGAAGGCAGCCTGGACGTCGGCGGCGAGGATCTTGCGGATCTGCGGTAGGCCTTCGAGGAAGCTGACGGTCAGTTGTCCGGCTTTAGCTTCGCACTGAGACCCTGCGGGTGTACCCGGATGATCGGTCTCCTTCATATAGGACAGGCACAGCAGGATCTGTCGATACGCGCCCTCGCCAACGCGTGGCAGCAGATCGCCCACATGAAAGGGCACGTTGTGTCTGGTAAGGCGCTGCCGCCCGATGAACCCGGGATACACCAGTTCGAGAAGATCATTAACTAGTTTGATGATCTTGAAGCGCGAGGGCAGGTGGACGCGGTCAATGTGCTGGGTGCGGGCGTCGGAGTCGTAGCTTTCCACTACGCGTTTAACGAGTTCCGCCAGCTTCGGTCCCATGATGAAATCTTCGGTCATTGCACACGCCTTTTCGCTGAACGCTGTCGATGTTTTCGCCACTGTGCTGCACACCGTCGGCAATGATACGCGCTAAGCCGGCGGCGCGTAGCGTGTAATGATGGCGTCGGCTGTCCTAATCCCGTCGACGGCTGCGCTAATGATTCCTCCGGCGTAGCCCGCCCCTTCGCCGGTGGGGTATAGATCGGCTACGTCAACCGCCTCGCGGGTCTCGGTGTTCCTCAGCAGGCGGATGGGCGAGCTCGCTCGAGTCTCCGGTCCGGTAATCAGTGCTGCACGTCCTGCGAATCCCGGGAACTTGCGGTCCAGTGCAGGCAACCCGCGATCGAGCGCCTCAGCCACCGACGTCGGGATGATAGAGCGGATTTCCGTCCAGCAACCACCCAGCGGATAGCTTGTCGCGATGTCGCCCTCCGACGCCCGTCGCACGAGGTAGTCATTTGCGCGCTGACAGGGCACGCGGTACGACTCCCCGGTCACCGCGTACGCCTGTTTTTCCCACCGTTCCTGGTAGTCGAGGGCCTGCTGCGGGCTAAGACCGATCGCATTGGGATTGAGCGTAATGACCAGGCCGCTGTTGGCGAACGGATGAGATCGGCGCGCGAGGCTTGCCCCGTTGGTGGCGATCAGTCCGGGCGCATGGTTGGTCGGGAGGATCCTCCCGCCCGGACACATGCAGAAGCTGAACATGTTGCCGTGGTCGCCACCGGCACCTTTGGCGACAAGCCAGTACTCCGCGGGCGATAGCCGTCCGTGACCGGCCAGCGTACCATACTGCCAGCTGTCGACCATTTCCTGCGGGTGCTCGATTCGTACGCCGATTTGAAACGGCTTCGGCTCAACCCGTACCCCACGGGTTACGAGCATACGGATCGTATCGCGCGCCGAGTGTCCGACGGCCAGCACCACCGGACCGCAGCCCATCCACCCCGTGCAGGACGCTTCCTGACGGCTGCGGACGTGAATAGCCGTGAGTGCACCGTCGGTGACGCGGATATCATCGACCAGGCTCTCGAAGCGAATCTCGCCGCCAAGAGATTCAATCTTCCGCCGTATTCTGCTGCATATCGTGGGTAGTTTGTCGCTCCCAATGTGCGGGCGGGCGTCGACCAGTATGTTCGGGTCGGCGCCGTGGTGGTACAGCGTCTCGAGCACGGTTCGGCAGAGGGGGTCGTTGACCCTCGTGTAGACCTTGCCGTCGCTGTAGGTTCCGGCTCCCCCCTCACCGAACAGGACGTTGGACTCCGGGTCGAATTCGCGCTGCCTGAAGTAGCGCTGGAGAACGTCGCGGTGCCTTCGGCGGACGTCGCGCCCTCGTTCGAGAACGATGGGGTTGTACCCGTGCTCAGCCAGTCGCAACGCAGCGAACATGCCCGCGGGGCCGAACCCAATGATGATCGGGCGTTCCGGCATGCTGTGATTGCCGGGGCTCGGCTCCATTTGATGCGCGTTCTCTATCCACGCCACGCTCGCCGATGGCAAGCGCCGCAGGCGTTGTTGTTCCTTCTGAAGCGGTTCATCGAGGGCGACCTCGAGATGATAGGAGAAATGTATGTCCTTTCTACGCGCGTCCAGCGAGCGTCGGACGATGGCGTAGCTGCGGATCGCCTCGACCGGCACCGACAACCGCCGAGCTACAGCCGGCACCAGCGCCTCTTCCGACTCATCGAGGCCGAGTGGTATATTGCGCACCAGGATGGGCATGATGACGGCATCATAGCCCACCCACGGCGGCACTGCCACAGCCTGCTGTGCCGCGCCGCCCCCTGCGCCCGCGCTGCACGACGGGCGCGGCAGCAGCCCTTATGGTCACGCCTTGACTATCTTCCGGCGGTGAGTCTTTACCCCCGCGGTGGCGTTGCGGGTGTCGACGACCAGTCGAGCGTGCTTGACAATCCAGCGGTAGTCGTAGCTGGAGTGGTCCGTGGCTATGAGCACACAATCGTAGGATGCCAGCATCTTCTCAGCGAGCTTCCTGCTGGTCATGTCCAGCTCGTGCTCGCGTTGCTTTGGTGTGCTCGGCACGTAGGGATCGTTATAGTCGACCACTGCCCCGCGGCGTTTGAGCATCTCGATGAGTTCGATGGAGGGTGACTCGCGGATGTCATCGATGTCCTTCTTGTAGGCAAGACCCAGCACGAGGATCCTTGACCCTTTGATCGCCCGTCTCCGGGCGTTGAGCGCCTCGGTGAGCCTGGCGACGACGTAGTCAGGCATGGCAGTGTTTATTTCACCTGCCAACTCGATGAAGCGCGTGCTCATGCCGTACTGGCGGGCCTTCCACGTCAGATAGAACGGATCGATCGGAATACAGTGTCCGCCAAGCCCCGGTCCCGGGTAAAAGGGGTGAAAACCGAAGGGCTTGGTTGACGCGGCTCTAACCACCTCCCACACGTCAATGTCCATTCTGTCGAAGAGCATCTTCAGCTCATTGATCATAGCGATGTTGACGCAGCGATAGACGTTCTCGAGGATCTTGGCGGCCTCCGCGATCTCGCAGTTGGAGACGGGTAAGGCATGCGACACGACCGCACCGTATAGCGCTGCTGCGATCCGCGTGCTTACCGGGCCGAGACCTCCAACTATCTTGGCAATCGTTTCGGTGGTGAAGTCCGTCCGCCCGGGGTCCTCGCGCTCGGGCGAATATGCCAGGAAGAAGTCCCTCTCCGCCTTCAGGCCACTCGTCTCCAGGATCGGCTTGATCAGCTCCCGCGTCGTACCCGGGTAGGTCGTGCTCTCGAGGACGATGAGCTGACCGCGGCGCAGGTGGTCAGCCAGCAGATGCGCTGTACTTTCGATGTAGGTCATGTCCGGATCGCGTGCCTTTGTCAACGGGGTGGGGACGCAGATCAGGACGGCATTACACTCGCGGAGCTTCGTCGGATCGTTGCTCGCCTGGAAAAGCCCGGCCGACAAGACGCTCTTGATTGTGGACGAGGGAACGTGTTTGATGTAGCTGCGTCCTGCGTTGAGTCGATCGACCTTCACCGGGTCCGAGTCAAAACCCATGCAGCGGAACCCGCCGCCGCAGAATGCGCGCATCAGCGGCAGGCCGACGTACCCCATTCCCACGATACCGACGCACGCGGTTCGTTGCTCGATCGCTTCGAACCACTGATTATCGGACAGCAATTGGCTTGGGCGCCGATGACGTGATCTAGCACGTGTGAGCTTCGCGGGAGGTAGACCTTTGTTGGAAGCCATAATAATAACACACCGGTGGGCCAACCCACGACATATCGGTCGTACCCGACCGATACTATAATGCCGCCGAACCGGGACACGCAAACTCGCGGTCAAGGTAAAGCGGTCAAGCATCAGAAGAAGAGCAGCGCATGCACCGTCCGATCCCTCTTGCCCGACCCAACATAACGCAGCTTGAGATTGACGCGGTGGTCGATGTGTTGCGTACGCCGCATCTAAGCCTGGGCCCCAAGCTGGGCGAGTTTGAAGCCGCCTTTGCCGAATACTGCGGTGCTGAGCATGCCGTTGCCTGCTCGAGCGGGACTGCCGGGCTCCATCTGCTCATGCACGCGACGGGTATTGCCCCGGGCGACGAAATCATCACCACGCCCTTTTCGTTCGTCGCTTCGGCCAACTGCGTGCTGATGGCGGGCGCTACCCCCGTCTTCGTCGATGTCGACCCAGATACCTGGAACATGGACGCAAGCCTGATCGACAAGGCAGTCACCCGGTGCACACGGGCTATTATCGCAGTCGACGTGTTCGGACAGGTGGCCGACATGGAGCCCATCCGCGCCGCTGCCAACAGACACGGGCTTCGCCTCATAGAGGATGCTTGCGAGGCGCTGGGCAGCCTGTACAAGGGGAGCCCCGCGGGCACACTCGGCGACGCGGGGGTCTTCGCCTTCTACCCTAACAAGCAGATCACAACGGGCGAGGGTGGCATGATCATCACCAACGACGGCGAGCTAGCCCTTACGTGCCGCACGCTTCGGAACCAGGGGCGGGACGTCAACGCGGGTTGGTTGGCGCACGCCCGCCTCGGATACAACTACCGAATCAGCGACATCAACTGCGCGTTGGGTCTGGCGCAGCTCAGCCGCCTCCCGGAGATTATTGCCGCCCGCGCCCGTGTGGAGTTGTTATACCGGCAGCGCCTGGCCGACGAGGCTCGGCTGACCATGCAAGAGGTTCACCCGGATGTGCAGATGAGCTGGTTTGTGTTCGTCGTTCGCCTGGACGATCGTTATCGGCAGCAGGACCGCGACCGCATACTAAGCGAGTTGGCTGATCGCGGGATAGGGTGCAGCAACTACTTTGCTCCTATACACCTTCAGCCGTTTTATGCGCGACGCTTCGGGTACGCGCCTGGTGCTTTTCCGGTCTGCGAGGCGTTGGCAGCCCGTACAATCGCCCTTCCCTTCCACCATGAGCTGACGGAGCAGGACGTGGACACGGTCTGCACAGAGCTACGGAGGCTGCTGTGAGCAGCATGATGTGCTCACCGTGGTGTTTCGAGAGTACCGGGGCTGCGCGTTGCCGACGGCATGCTACGAGCGTAAGCCCCACACGCGCGATACGGCGCACGCGTCCCAACTCAGGTGGTGATGCAAGGTTCGTCGGCAGCCTGTTGCTCATATGTTTGGCAGCATGCACTACCGATGGAGCAGAGGCGCAGGGCGTTGATAAGTCTGTAGATGCAAGTGCCCTCAAACCCGGTGTAGGGGAGGAGTTCCAACTCCCGCTGGACGACGAGACGGCTGCCGAGATCGATATGCTCGTGCCTCAGCTCTCCTCGCCGGAGTTCAACAGGCGTGAGCGGGCATCGGCGCGGCTGACGGAAGTGGGCGCGCCGGCGTTTGCAAGGCTGCGCCATGCCTACCATGCCTCCGACGATTTGGAAGTGCGTCTGCGCATCGAAGACATCGTCCGGCAAGCGTACATTAATCACCATGTGTTTGAGCGTTTCGGCTTTTTGGGTATCAGGAGGAAGATGGACCCCGGCCTAACGCACGGTGACGACCCGCGGATACCCAAGGGCCACGTGGGAATAGGCATTGATGCCGTCCTTGAAGAAACCGCAGCTGCACGCGCCGGGTTGCAGGCGGACGATGTCATCATCGCGTTGAACGGCTCGACCTTTCAAGGCGACGCTGTCATGGCCTTCCAGGAATTCGCCAAGTCGATCAGGGAAAGCGGCGCCGGTGTCAAGGTCGTATTGACCATTCTGCGCTCCGACCATGTCATGGAAACAGACGTTGTTCTTGGCCGCATGCCGAGAGATAGTATCAGCCAGATCACCGGGCTGCAGGAGCTATATGACGCAGCGATGAACGAGCTGGATCACTGGTGGTTCAGGAACTTCCGCAAAGGCTCGCAATCGCCCCCGTGACCTTGGGACACGTTCTCCCGCTTGCATACCAATCACCTGCTCCCCTATCCGGCGGGGTGTAGTGTGAGGTCTATCCGCCATCCCGATCGGTCAGCTCTCTCAGCTTGTAGCGTTGAGTCTTGCCGGTGGCAGTCTTGGGCAACTCGGGAACAAACTCAATCCAGCGTGGGTACTTGTAGGGCGCCGTGCGCTCTTTGACGAATTGCTGCAGTTCGGCGGCAAGCGTGTCGGACTGCGCCTGCGCCGGATCGCGCAGCACCACGTAGGCCTTGGGTTTGATGAGTCGATCCGCGTCGGCAACACCGATGACGGCGCTCTCTAGTACGGCTGGGTGCCGGGTCAAAACGCTTTCCACCTCGACCGGCGACACCCAGATTCCGCCCACCTTGAGCATGTCGTCGCCGCGTCCCTTATACCAGAAATAACCGTCCTCGTCGCGCAGGTACTTATCGCCGGTGCGGATCCATCGGCCCAGAATCGTATCCTTGGTCTCTTCATGCTTGTTCCAGTAGCAGGCACAGACCGAATCACCCTTGATTAGTAGGTCGCCGACCTCGCCGGGAGGCAGGTCGTGCCCTTGCTCGTCGACGATTCTGGCCTCGTACCCGGGGACTATCTCCCCGGTGCTGCCGGGCCTGCTCCTTCCCGGACGGTTGGAGATGAATATATGCAGAATCTCGGTGGAACCGATCCCGTCAAGTATCTCCACCCCGTGACGGGCTTTGAAGCGCTCGAACAGCGCAGCCGGCAACGCCTCGCCTGCTGACACACAGAGGCGTAGCGAAGCGGTGTCGTAGCCTCCTTCCATGGCGTCAAGCGCCAGCATGCGGGCATACCCGGTTGGGACGCTGAAGAAAATAGTCGGGCGGTACTCCTGGATAATCTCATAGGCTCTGACCGCGTCGGGTTTATCGGGGTAGAGGATCGTTGACGCTCCGACACGGAAAGGGAAGTAGAGGGCGTTGCCAAGGCCGTAGGCGAAGAACAGCTTCGCCACCGAGAATACCCGATCCTTTTCGCTGATGCTGAGCGTTGAGCGGGCGTACAGATCAGCGGCGACGATCATGTCGTGCTGAAGATGCACCGCTCCTTTGGGAAAGGCGGTCGTCCCCGAGCTGTAGAGCCAGAAGCAAGCATCGTCCTTGCTCAGCAGGTCCGGCGTCAGCTCAGCCGATGCCGAAGCGGTAAGCTCCGAGTAGCTATGGCCACCCGCGCGTGCATCGCCGACGATTACGACATGGCGTAGATACGGGAGCCGTTCCAAGACCGGTGTAACGCGATCAAGCAGCGCTTGGTTGGTCACAAGGGCGACGGCGCGACTGTCGTTGAGCAGGTATTCGTAATCGGTCGGTCCGAGCAGCGTATTCACCGGGACGGGTACCGCACCGATCTTGATAGCTCCGAAGAACGTAAAGGCGAACTCCGGGGAGTCATGAAGCAGCAGCATGACGCGTTCTTCCCGGCGCACACCCAATGCCTGGAGGGCGTTGCCGCTGCGATTGGTCATGGCGAGCACGTCGTTGTACGTGCAGGTAGACCCATCCGCTGCGTTGGCAATAGCGACTTTTTCCCCGCGCCCTGCCTCGACGTTGGCATCCACGAAGAAGGTGGCGGCGTTCATACGCTCGGGCAGGTTGATTTCGGGCGCTGACATCGCTGGTTCCCCGTTGTCTGACGCCGACTCGCATCCCCGGAGGGCTTGTGCCCATCGGCGGCTGTGCGGAAGACCCGCTCTGATGGACGCTAGGGCGCACTTTAGCCTAACCGCAAACAGCTTGCCAGGGCACCAAGCACCGCCGACAAGGGTTGTGGGGTGCCCGCTAGCACCCACGCGGGTCACGAACGGCGTCGGGGGCGTCTCGCTGTTGGTGGCGACGGCGCGGGGATGATAGACCGTGGGCCCGACGGCCCGACGGGCCGACCGGCTGCACCATCGTTGCGGTGCATCCGGGTGGACGATTGCCCCGGCGGTGCCGGTAGTATCGGTGGTGTGCAATCATGTAACAGTCGACCTTTCTCGGCGTAGCGTGCGCCGGGTGGATCACGCGGATGAGCCCCGGCAGCATGATTGACAACGCGAATGTGTGCAGGTAGGCTTAGTGGATTGGAGCAGTTGGAGCATCAACGGCAATGTCGATCGAGACGTGGTCTGACAATATTACTGTCGTCGAACTTCAGGCTGATCCCGCCTTCACGGACGATCTGACCGCGCTTTTCGATCAGCTCGACGCCAATGGCGATGTCGATGTCGTGGTCAACTTCTCTGGTGTGGATTACCTCAATTCGTCCAACATCGCAAAACTGCTCAAGCTACGCAAGAAGGTGCTCACCAATCGCAGAAGGCTTGTTCTGTGCCAGATCAATACCAACGTCTGGGGGCTCTTTCTTGTCACCGGGCTGGACAAGGTGTTCGAGTTTGCGGACAACGTTGCGACGGGGCTGGCGGCGGTGCAACTGAGCTCAGATGGCCAGCCGCGGGCGGAATCCTCCCGCGGTTCCGCGGAATGACCAACCACTCGTACGGCAAGGCCGGAGTTTCTTGGGAGCGGTGGCCGAGAGTGTTAAGGCTCAAGGCGATTAAGATCGGCTGGATTGCCCAATGCCTGGTGATGGCTGGTTGTGCCACCACGCGGCCACCCACCATCGGTCATAGCACAGCACATCTCACGGGAGCGGACCGGGCGACTGCATTTGCTGCTGCGGAGAACGTGCTAACCGGGCTTGGCTATCGGGTCGACAAGCGCGATGCCTCTTACGGCATTCTCTTAGCGCATCCATCAAGCGGCGGGACAGTGGAATCGCCCCCGTACCGACCGGTGCACCTGAGCTCGAGCAGCAGCACGCGAGATGTGGCAGAGGTTCACGTGGAACAGGTGGGTTCAACGGTCTCGGTGTCGTGTAAGGTTCTGATTCAAGAGCAGACAACGCAGGCGCACCGCCTCATGACGCATGATCAAAGCGGCGGTGACGCACCGACGGAGACGCCGATCGACCGTGATGCCGCCACCACAGCGGCCCAGAACACCGTATGGCGCACGCTCCGCCGCGACATACCTACGGAACGCGAGATCCTCACTGCCATAACCGATGCCCTAAAGCAACCGGAATAAGCGCACGCAGTCGTGGCGCGTGCGGAAGGCCCACCGTCTGGCGCAGCTGATACGCACACGCAGACTGACCCGCCATGCGCCCATCGTATGGACAATCCGGCCAGGGGCATTTCTGCCCCCCTTTTTTAGGCCGCGGCTGTTGCGCAGGCGCCGCGAGTGAGGTGCTGCGTCTGTCGCCTGTCGGGTGCAGGCTTGTTGCAGGGTCAGCGCAACTTCAACGGTCATGCGCGCTGCATACGCGCAATAAGGAGGCCCGGCGGGGTGGGCCGGGCCTTGGGGGAAACCGACCCATGGGGGGACGGGTCGGTAAGTGGGCTTATTGGACTTATTAAATGTCCCACATATCGGGGCAGTGTGCAAGTAGAAACACACAAAAAAATGCTTTTGGGTATCCTGATGCCTGGTATGATGGCCGGGCCCTTGACGAACGCGGCTGTGGGCTGGCCCGTCTTTGCCCGCCGGGATCGGTGCATTGGGTAAGCCGGGAGATCTGGTGTAATGCTACAGTGTAAAGACTGTGAGTACTTTGACCGTGACAGCGGCGGTTCGCCACACCTAATGTGCGATCCATTCGAGACGATCGTAGAGCCTGAGTGCATCGCGAAGTGGCAGCTAATGGAATTGCGCGTGGTGGCGCAAGCCCACCGCGCCACGCTCGACATGTACGCGCGCCTTGCTCCGCTACAGGAGAAACTGTTCAAGCACGTGGAGCGAGAGATAAACGAAGCAGAGGAGGTCGATCGCTGGAAGCTCGGTGGGGAGGACAGTGACGACGATGACGACGATGACGACGACGATGATCCGTTCCGCATTTAGCTGGGGCAGTTGTCCTACAGCGTAAGCAGCGGTGAGCAACCCCACCTGGGGGCAAGGAAGACGGGGTAATCGCGGCCGACGGCACTGCGCTGAGCCTCAATCGCCAAAGCGGGGGTGTTGTTCTCCTGACTTAAGTGGGCTACGGCAACCCAGGCGGGGCGGCGCCTGCCGCAGGCCCGCAGCAACGTCGCGGCCTCATCGTTGGAGAGATGGCCGCCCGCCCCGCGAATCCGTGCCTTTAGGCGTGGAGGATAGGAGCCCGTGGCCAACATCTGCGGATCATAGTTGCATTCGAGATAGGCGGCATCAACCGACTCCAGCACGTCGCGCAAGGCGGCGAACGGATGCCCGAGATCGGTCAGGATCGCGAGGCGCCTGCCGTCGCACTCGATTACGAACGCGGCTCCATCAGCTGCGTCATGCTTGGTAGCGATGGTGTGGACGGTCACGTCGCCAAACGCCAGGGCGTCTCCCGTTTTGAAGTACCTCACGTCGGTTAGGTGCCCGAGGTCCCGCCAGATTGCTGCGTGAGTGCGGCGGGTTATATGGATCGGGACGTTGAACTTGCGTTGATAGACACCGGCGCAGCGCACGTGGTCGTCGTGATCATGCGAGATCACGACGGCATGTAGATCGCGCATGTCACGGCCATGGACGGCTGCACGCTGTTGGGCCGCCTTTCCGCTGATACCGGCATCAAACAACAAACGAGTGCCGTTGGCCTCGACATAGACGGCATTACCGTTGGAACCGGACTGGAGTGAGAAGGTTACCACGATTAGTATTGTACTCGATCTGCTTGCGACGTGCGAGATTATTGAATTCGTACCCGTAGAGAACGCCGGTCGGAAGCGTCTATCCGAGTTGGCATGCCCAGGCCGCCGGGGCTACGATGACAGGTGATGCCCAAACGCCGCGCGAGGCCGCTTGAACGGAGCAGCTATGCCGACCCACGGTGGGTCGACCTGGTTTGTCTTGCTCTGGCCGCGG
The DNA here is from genome assembly GCA_046757145.1 of Phycisphaerae bacterium. Classification (GTDB taxonomy): domain Bacteria; phylum Planctomycetota; class Phycisphaerae; order UBA1845; family UBA1845. The sequence goes on from JBHHXS010000030.1 coordinate 12,522, forward strand.
CGGTGCTCGTTGTATTCAGGATCCACGCCTTCGACCTGCCTCTCGAAACGGATGAGTGCAACTACGCGTATATAGCAGCACGCCTGCTGGAAGGGGAGCGTCTCTACCTTGACGTGTGGGATCATCAGCCGTTCGGCATATTCGCGCTGTTTGCGGGCGTCATTGCGCTATTCGGCGATTCTCCGGAAGTTTTTCGCTGGCTAGCTACGGCGTTCTCGCTTTCATCACTCGTGTTGATCCATGAGATTGTGCGTGTCAGTGCGGGTCGCTGCGCCGCGGTGACTGCGGTGCTCTTGTTCGCCGTCGCGTCGTCGGATCCGGGTACCGCGGGGGAGGGCTGCAACCGCGAGATCTACATGAACACGCTCATCCTGTTCGCCTGGTATATCGCCATGCGCCCGACGCTCAAGCCGGGCTCCTGTGCGCTGGCCTCCGGGTGCGCGCTGGGAGTGGCCTCGAGCATCAAGACCATCGTAGCGGTGCACTGGGTTCTGTTGGCGGCGTGGATCGGATTCAGGGCGTTGCGGCGGGCGCCGGTCGATGCTCGCTGGCGCTCGACACTGGCTGCTCTGGCGACCTTCGTCGCCGGGCCCGCAGCGGTCTGGGTGGCGGTGTTCGCGTACTTCGCGCTGACGCAGCGCCTTGCTCAGTTCACCGACGCGGTTTTCATGTTCAATCTTAGCTACAGCGGTGAGATGCATGGCGTGTTCGACCGTTTCGTCGGTTTTTTCACGCCGCAGAGTCACCCGTTCATCTTTGAGAGCGCCCGGCCACTGTGGGTCGGCGGTGCCGCCGGTGCCGTTTGGCTGATCATTGAGAGCCTGAGGCATAGAAGCTCCAAGGCTGTTGCCATCGTTCTACTCGTGATTGCAGGTTACGCCGCCACCTGCCTGCCCGGTAAGTTCTGGCCGCACTATTACTACTTGCTTGTCCCAGCGATGGTTGTTTCGCTTTCAGCAGCGATGGGCTCGTTGGCGCGCGTACTGGGCGGCGGGCTCTCCTCGGCCGGGCCTAGGCTACGTCGGGCCGCGATAGTCTTGCTCTATGTTGCCCCGTCGATCAGCCTGTGTTGGAGTGAGTACAGCCACTACCTGAGTCAGGCGCCGTTCGGCATCACCGTGACGCGTTATAACTCGCGCGACTTCTGGGGCAGAGCACAGGGAGAGAATGTCCGCCGCGTGACAGAACCCGGCGACACCATCTTCGTTTTTGGGAACGAGGCCGAGATCTATTACTATTCGCAGCGGCGGTGCGCGTCTAGGTACACGATGATTACAGGCATACAATCAGGGTACGCGGAGGCGCGACGCCGGCGTGCGACCTTGTTGGCCGAGCTTGAGCAAGACCCGCCGCGGTTGATTCTGGTGCTGTTCGACGAGGACCCGTTTCCTGAATGGAAGGACTATCTGGAAAGGCACTACTCTGAGCCGATCGGGTGGGACCTCCACGATCGCACGGGGAAGCCCATCATGTTCGTTGTGTCCCGCAAGGACAAACCCGTCGAGTCGATTGACTGGAACTGGGACCGTCGGCGGGTTGGCGGCTGGCTGCTTGGCGACCGGCGGTGATACGGGTCCTTCCGCCGTTCGCGGCATGCTAGGATGAGTTCATGCTCGACATCGCTTACATTCGCCGTTCACTCGACACGAAGCGGATTGGGCACCGTATCGAACACGTGGAGTCGACGGGAAGCACTAATGATGTGGTCTGGCAATACATAGATGCCGCTGCGGCGAGGCGAGCGGGCGGGGAGGACGAGGTCGACGGGCTGGTCGTGTTCACGGAGCAGCAATGCGCCGGTCGCGGGCGACACGGAAGGACCTGGGAATCCCCGCGCGGGGCCAGCATCCTGTGCAGCGTGGCCCTTATTGAGCCTTTGGGGTGCTTGTCGGGAGGGGAACTGAGCCTCCTGGCTGCGATCGCTCTGCGTGACGCAGTTGCGTCGTGCACTGAAATCGTGCCACTGATCAAATGGCCGAACGACCTGCTTGTAGCGGGCAAGAAAATCGGTGGGATTCTCGTTGAGGCGCGTGCTCGCGACGACGGTATCCGGACGTATGTGGTGGGCATCGGGCTCAACTGCCTGCAACAAAAGGGACATTTCCCGGCGCAGCTCGCGGACGCTGCTACCTCTTTAGAACTCGAAAGCCGGGCCGCGATAACTCGTGAGACCATCGCGGTGGCCCTGCTGCACGGATTGGATCGCTGGCTTGCTCCACCCCGGAGCTGGACTAGTGACACCTTGCGACGTGAGTGGGCGGCGCGCAGCGAGCCGGTCGGGCGAAGGGTAGTCGTGCGCTGCCGGGGCAGGGTCTACAGCGGGTCAGTAGTCGACGTTGATCCGGGTGCGGCTCTGGTGGTGCAGCTTGACGAGGGAGGCGTCCGAGCGTTCAATGCGGCTGACACTACGGTTGTGGGAGGCGGAGCCAATACCGCGAAGTAGCCACTTGATAGTGTGAAAGTGGGTGCATCGGCACTGAACGGGCAGGAGGCCCGGATATGCCGCAACACGCGAGATCGGGTCGGTTAGCGTCGTCGTCAGTATACCTGCGTCACTCGTGCCGGCGCCATCCGCGCCGTCGCACCGTGCGGCGCGCGCGTGGGGCACCGTCGACAGGCGCCTATTATGTCCACCCGTTCGCCGACCGCGAGCCCGAGCTGCAGGAAGCTGCGTGTGAGAGCGGCGGGCAGCGCATCACATCGGCGCTGATATGCATTCTGCTTGGAGCTACGGTTGCAATATCTGCTGGAGGCATGCTCGAACGTTTGCGGCGCGACTTGAGTGGTTTCCCGCATGTGTCTGAAGCCGTGATCGCCGGCACGCTCGCGGCGGTGGCCTTGGGCGTTCGCCTGCCGCACAAACTGGCGACCTGGATCTGTGCGCTATCCTGGCACCGGTTCGTGGCTGTTGGCAGGCGTTCCGTGCTTTCGGACGTATTAATAGGATCGGGGCCGGGCGATCGCTCGTGCTACTGGCTCGCACTGTCGGTGATCGCCCTTTTCTCAGGGGTCGTTCTGGCTCTGTTGCCGGTGAGCGTGCAATGTGCGATCGCTGTACACGAACTTGTCTACGCGCGCTTCGTATGGGCACCGGTGTCGGTGACGGTGCTTTACACGGCGACCGTTTTTCTTGCATGTCTGGTTCCGTTGCTGGTAGTAGGCTTCGCCATCTCCTGCGCGCATCACGTGAGCTGCCGGCTGGGGCAGTGGGAAAGTCAGGCCACCGGATGGGTCATAATGGGCGTGGGAGCGGGACTGGTACTCTCAAAAACGCTGCATCAGCTCACCGGCAGAGCCGACCTGGTGCTTGTCGCCGCGGCCCTGCCGACGTTGATGGTGTCGGTGCTGTGCGCCAGCACCGGCTCGACCCCACAGGAGACGACCGGCGGCGCGGAGGGGGAGACGCCGGCGCCGGTTCCGATGTGGACAGACCGTTGGCCAACACTCTTGCGCGCGAGCATCGTTCTCGTCGGGTGCTGCGGCGTGTGCACGATGACGGTCTGGGCGGCGCGCGCAGAGGTGGACTACGCAACGGTGGTTCCGTGCGTGCCGCTCATGTTGGCAGCGCTGGGCGCTGGCATGCTTGGCGGCTCGGGGGCGAAGCGCTCGGGCCTTCGATCGATCGGCGGGTTCGGCGTGGCATGCTCGGCAGCGGGTGTCATGACGGTGGCAGCGACATTCCTGCCTATGATAGATGTCGCCGGGATGCCCAGCCTCGTGCTGCCGGCAGCGTGTCTGAGCCTTGTTGGTTTTGGCTTCGCGCTGGGTTACGGGCACCAGACGCTGCTTCATCGCGTTGCCAGCCGATCATCGGTCGCAGCGACAACGCTCTGGCGCTTGCTTCTGGGGAGTGCCTTGGTGACTTGCGTTTTTGCCCCGCTGCTGACGCGTGCGTTCACGGGCCCGTCGTTGCTCGCGATGCTCGCCCTGGCGCAGACGGCTCTCGGGGGCGCGCTCATTCTCCGCGAGCCTGGCTACTCGCGCAGGACCCGACGTGCCCGTCTGTGCTGCGTGTTCGCTTCACTGGTAGGGATGTGCCTTCTTGCTCCCCATGTGGAGCAGGTGCCGCGCATGCCCGGTTCCGTACAAGCCAGGGAGGTGGTGCGCCAGACGGTGGCGGGCGTCCGCGGCAGCGCGAGTGCGGACCTCACGCTGACAAATGGCCGATAATCACACCGTGCGTGGACAGCGGGGATGACCGCTTGAGATCGGGGTCGCAAGCTGTTCGGAGTTCGACACACTCACTGAAGTAGTCAACGTAAAGGAGTTCAAGATGTGGAACGCACCCAGGCCTCAAACGCTGCGCTGGGTCAAGCGTGGTCTTATCGTAGTAGTGCTGATGACATTCCTGCGTCTATGGGTAGGCCCCGCTGACCTTGATCGCCGGGCCCAGGCACAGATACCCGACAGCGGCATGCAGCGCAAGCTGATGCTCGAGGAGCTCAGACGTACAAATCAGTTGCTAATGGAAATCAAGCAGATCCTCGCCTCGGGGACATTCAATGTTCGGGTCGAGGGTGCCGATAACAAGGGCGCCGATAACTAGGCGTGTGCGCGTGCGCTACCGGGCCGACTATCAGGCCCACAAGGAGCTCCACGGTGATGATGGAGCATGCCACGGGCGCGCGTCCGTCTTATAGGAGTGCACGTGCGCCGGACCGAGTCGATCATTCGTACCCGGGCACCTGCGATAGTCGTGCAAGAGCGCTTGTTTGTACATCGCGTGCGTTTTTCCGCCCCGATAGCGTGCCTCGCCGCAGGTTTGATATCTGCGCCGACCTCTGCACCCGCCGACGAGCGGGCGGCGCCTGCGGCCAGATTGGCGGTCTTCGATACCCCGCAGGCTGATAACACCCAGGAACCCCTCCCCGATTTGGTTACGCCGGTGCGACTGACCGACCGCGGACGCATCGAACTGCACGTTGTCGACATGCCGTTGGCCAAGGTGCTTCAGATGCTGTCGTTGGAAGGACGCCGCAACATCGTGGCGTCACCGGACATAAAGGGAACCGTAACTGCCGACCTGTACGGGGTCGACTTCGAGGAAGCTTTGGAGGCGATCCTGGTCGCCAACGGGGCCGGGTATCGCAAATCAGGCAGCTTCATCTTCGTATACACCCAGGCGGAGCTTGCCCGCATAGAGGAAGCCAACGCCAGGAAGCCGTACACGCAGATCTTCCCGCTCAACTACATCTCGGCCGCGGACGCCGAGACGTATATAACTCCACTGCTCGACGAAGATGAGAAAGTTGCGGTGTCTCCGCCGGCCTCCGCCGGGCTCTCCAGTTCTGCGGAGAGCGCCGGGGGCTACGGCACCGCCGGGGGAGATTTCCTGGTAGTAACAGCCCGGCCCGCGGTCATCGCTCAGATCGAACGCGTCCTCAGGCAGCTTGACGTCAGACCGCGACAAGTGCTTGTCGAAGCCACTATCCTTCGGGCTGAGTTGACAGACGACAACGCGCTGGGCATCGACTTCTCAATCGTCGGTGGAGTCGACCTCGAAATGCTGGGGGCTACGTCGAACGGCATCACCGACATCACGCTGGGTGCGTTACCGACGGAGCGCTACGAACGGTTCAATAGTGTGGCCATGACCGACGTAGCGGGCGACATTCCCTCGGGCGGACTTACCCTGGGTATCATAAAAGATCATGTGGGTGTCTTTCTTCGTGCCCTCGAACAGGTCACCGAGACCACGGTGGTAGCCAACCCAAAGGTGCTCGCTCTAAACAAGCAAAAAGGACAGGTGATCGTTGGTCGCCGCGATGGCTATCTGACCACAACGGTGACCGAAACACAGGCGGTTCAGCAGGTGGAGTTCCTCGAGACGGGAACTCGTTTGATCTTCCGCCCGTTCATAGGTAGTGACGGATTCGTCCGCGTCGAGCTGCACCCGGAGGATAGCGTCGGCTTCGTTAATGCCCAGGGCTTACCGTCGGAGCAAACGACGGAGGTGACGACCAACGTCATCGTGCGTGACGGTGAGACGATTCTCATCGGCGGCCTATTTCGCGAGGTCACCACTGACGCGAGGAAACAAGTCCCGGGCCTGGGCGGCATTCCGGGTATCGGGCAGCTCTTCCGATCCAACAGCGATTCCACCTCCAGGGAGGAAGTCATCATCCTGCTAACCATGCACGTAGTGAAGGACAACGCTGCCTACGTTGCTGCATCACGTGAACAGTTTGAACACGTAGAGCGCATTCGCGTCGGGTTGCGTGAGGGGTTGATGTGGCACGGGCGTGCTCGCATTGCCCAGAGGCAGTATCAAAAGGCCCTTGAGCACTACAAGGCAGGTGACACGGCGAGGGCGCTGTGGCATGTCAACCTGGCGCTGCACAACAACGGGAGAATGGTGCCGGCCCTGCAGCTCAAAGAGAGAATCATCGGGCAGCGCGCCTGGGAAGAAGACGGAGCCGGTGGACGCAGCTTCATCTATCATTTGATTTCGCAAACCGGCGGGTCCAGAGGCACGCTCTTCGGACGACCGCGAGCAGTCCCGCCGCCGGGGTTGCCAGCCGAGACCAAGCGTGACAAGGAGGAATAAGGGGATGTGCGAGATACGTCGGGAGACCGCCTGCGTCACGTGGCTGAGACCTGCCGTCGAAGTTGCGATTATCGCGGTCTGGGCGGGGGTGGGGCCTATCGGGTGCCACTCTCCTAAGCACCCCGCTGTCAAGGCACAGGCGGAGCAACGGTGGAAAGATGTGCGTGCTCGGATAAAGCTCCAGTTGGCGGAGCAGCAGTACAACGCCGGCCTCTTCGAGGACGCGGCGGAGACGGCTGCGGAGTCGCTTGAACTCTGTCCTACACAGCCGGAGGCCTACGTGATAATCGCGCGCTCGTATCTGGAGCTGTCGCGTCTGGGGTCGGCCCAGCAGGTGCTCGACGCCGCTCGACGGTCAGCGCTCGAGTCGCCCGACCTGATATACACGCAGGGGGTTATACTTGAGCAGCAAGGGCACATCGAAGACGCCCTCGCAAGATACTCGGAGGCGCAGTCACTCGATCCTACCAGCGCAGATTATCTAACGGCTG
>JBHHXS010000031.1:0-19087 GCA_046757145.1 Phycisphaerae bacterium
ACCGCACGAAGCCCTGGCCCTGATCCACGCCAAAGACGACTATTGAAAGACCCTGTGCTCAGCAGCAGCGGGCCAACGGGCGGGTGCCGCACATGGCAAGCGGGCGCCCCACGGCGGGGCACACCGACGTCTGCCGGGTGGGGCAGCCGACACTCGAGCGACTTTCAACCAACCGGGGGACTCTGCTCATGTGCGCCGCCCGTCAACACGTATCGCCTGTAGTACGCAATGCCAAGGCAGGTCAGCGGTATGGCCAGAACCAAACCAAGAAAACCGAGTAGCTTGCCCCAGATGAACAGACCCAAGAGTACCGCTACCGGCCGCAGTCCTGTGGCCTCTCCCATGACACGCGGTGTTACGAGAAGGTCCTGGATGGCCTGAACGACTATGAATACCGCAAGCACCAGGCCTATCGAGGCGGCAAAGCTCGAATCGCCCTCCACGGCGCGAAGGGCTGCGAGGATTCCCGCGGGCACCAGCGCAACCGTCTGCAGGTAAGGCACCATGTTGAGCACACCAATGAACAGCCCGAACGGCACACCCATGGGCAGGCCCATTAGTGTAAAACCGATGGCGAAAAGTGTTCCCGTTATGATCGCGACAATTGCCTGGCCTCGGAAATAACGGCGCATTGCGTTGTTGAACTGCGCCAGGAAGTCGACAATGGCGTCGCGGTACTGCGGTGGTAGGAAGGCCTTCCAGTGACGTGTGTATTCCGGGAAATCGAGCAGCAAGAACACGAGGTACAACAGCACAATGATGAACCCGGTAAGCCCCACCACGACACTGAGCGCGAAGTTGACGACCGTCCAGCTGCCCACGGCGATCTGCCTGGCGGCACCGACCAGCAATTCGGCGAACTCCTGGGAGTTCGCGTAATCCAACGCCCGTTCGATCAAAGTGCCTAGGTACGTACCCTCGAGTTCCCCTCGCAGTGCAGTGAGACGTTCGGAGCGGGACCGCGTTCCAGCGTTCAACCGAAACTCCCGCCAACCATGGACGAGCTCACTCCATCCCAGGGCAGACTTGCCCTGCTGCGGGGATGCCTGCGCGTCGGCTTCGTCGACCTTGTTCTCTGCTTGTTGAGTAATCGGGGGCTTCACCTCGACCGAGGCAGCCAGATCATCACGTAACGTTGTCAGATCGCGCTGGAATCGGCTAGCCTGGCTTGCGATCAGCGGAACCATAACGGCCCCAAGGCCGAACCCCACGATTCCCAGACCGCTTATGGTGATCGCCACTGCAAGGCCCCGGTGTTTCGTCTTCCGCTCGAAGACAGTCACAAGGGGGTTAAGCAGGTAAGCCAGCAGGACAGCCGCCGCGAACGGAAGCAGCACATTCGAGAGATAGCGAAGCAGTGCCAGCAGGGCGACGAGAACCGCCAAGCTCACCAGCATCCGCACGATACGGTCGAACGTGTACCTCTCGTTGTCCGAGGCCATTGTGGTCTCCAGACGCATTGAAACGTCCGCGAATCAGTTTGGCAAACGCGCGGGTAGCCGGAAACAGGTGGAGCACCCGCGATACGGACGGGCTGCGGTCACTTACAATGGCCGAGGTGCGATCGTCGCACGCAGTTCACGCCATGTCGACATAGCGGTAGAATCGGTGTCGTGAACAATCGAGCGATAATGGTGAGCCTGGCATTGCCGACGCTCTTAGGCATACTTGGCACACTTGGCGCACTTGGTGCCGGGTGTAGTGCCCTAACTGGCCAGGTTCGGGAGCGCGACGCCGCTGCCACCGTAGAGGAGGGCGCGACCACGCACTCAGACGATACGCAGCCAAACGGGATTGAACCTGAGGCAAGCCAAGATCAGACCGCGGAGACGCGGACTGATGCTTCGTGCCCAGACCGTGATTTCGTAAGCCCGGTGGGCCTGCCGACGGGCGTCGTGACCATAGGGGAACATGTGTTCCACGTAGAGGTCGCAGCCACTCGCGGATCGCAGCATCGTGGGCTTATGGGGCGTGAGTCGCTTGCCCCGGATGCGGGGATGCTCTTCGTCTTCGATGAGCCGCGGTTCCAGTCGTTCTGGATGTTCAACACCCCGCTGGCTCTTGACATCGCTTTCATTCGGGAGGACCTGACCATATCCTCGATAGACACGATGGAGCCGTTGACGGTCACCACACACGTGTCCGACGAGCCGGTGCTCTATGTGCTGGAGGTTGCGGCCGGCCAGTTCGCAAGTCGCCACATCGAAGCAGGGGACGTCGTCTCCATCACACTGCCCAACTGACCTCGGCGGTTCGCCGAGGGATGTGCGGCGCGGGACTCGGCAACGGTGCGGTTGGGCCTCCGCAGCGGCGACGGTGGAGTGATCGCAGTCCCGAGACACGCGGTCAACTATCGACCAGGAGCGGTGAGGGGTGGCGTTATTATAGGACGTATGGCGCTTGCGCCCGGCAGGGTGGGAAGTTTTTCAGGAAATCCGCTAAGGCGCTCCTGGCGGGAGTCGATCACCTGCCATAGAATCGCTGATTCGCGACTTCGAGTAAAGCTGTTTTCGCGGAGTGGCGAGGGTTGTTGTGTCAGTTTGTCGCTTAGAAAGGACAGGAGTAGCAGTGATCAAGGTCAGGCCTCGCGGGAACGAGTCTATTCAACAAACATTGAAGCGATTCAAGCGCCTATGTCAACGTGAAGGGCTCACGCGGGACATCAAGCGGCACAGCTACTATGAGAAACCTTCTGAGCGCAAACGCCGCCAGACCAGAAAGGCACAACGTAAACTCGAACGCAACGGCGATGAGCGCGTGCTGCCGGCACGTTAGCCGTTGGACTGCACATCCCGACCATTTGCCCACTAGAGTGGTTTCTCGCGCCAACGCGGGTGCACTGAAGCGGCCGTGGTTCCATGGTCGGCCTCGACTATAATCCCCTCTGCATGTGTATGACTGGCCACGTTATTTACTTTGATAATAACGCCACGACCCAGCCCTTGCCTGAGGTGGTCGACGCGATGATCCCCCTGCTGCGCGAGGAATACGCCAATCCATCGAGCGTGCACCATTTCGGACAGTATGTCAGGCACAAGGTGGAGTGTGCGCGGCAGCAGGTAGCAGATTTGATAGGGGCTCAGCCGAGGGAGGTCCTGTTCACTAGTAGCGGGACCGAGGCGACCAATCTGGCGATCCGGGGCCTGCTAGCCGCCGCGAGCGCGAGCGGTGGCCCCCGCTCCGCCAAGCCCCCACGCGCCAGATTCGTCACCACGGCTGTTGAACACTCGGCGACAATGCGCGTAGCTCAATGGTTGGAGGCGCAAGGGTACCTTGTCGACTACGTTGCCGTTGACCGCGAAGGTCGGATCGACGAGGGCGAGTGGGAGGCGAAGCTGACCGACGACGTAGCACTCGCTTCCCTTATGCACGCCAACAACGAGACGGGGGTGATATTCGATGTGTCGCACCTGGCGGAGTTGGCGGCCCAGCGCGGCATACCGGTACACGTCGACGCGGTGCAGTCGGTCGGCAAGCTTCCGATTGACGTGTCGAGTTGGCCGGTGCAGCTCGTCAGTCTCGCCGGGCACAAGTTTCACGGCCCTAAAGGGGTGGGTGCTCTCTACAGGAGGCGGCGCACGCGGATTGCCCCGCTCCTGGTCGGTGGGCGCCAGGAGCAAGATCTGCGTGCAGGGACGGAGAATGTAGCGGGCATCGTCGGAATGGGGGTGGCGGCGGAAGAGGCGAAGAAGGAGGGCCACTTGGTTGCCCAACGCGTCCGCGAGCTGCGCGACGCATTGGAGACCGGCCTGCAGGCGGCGTGGCCCGACGCGCACATAAACGGGGGAGGGGCGGAGCGCCTCTACAATACTACGAACATCTCGTTTCCGGGACTGGAGGCGGAGGCTATTCTCATCCTGATGAGTGAAGCTGGGATCTGTGCCTCAAGCGGGTCAGCATGTAGCAGCGGCTCACTTGAGCCCTCACATGTCCTCAGAGCGATGGGCGTCGGAGAGTGGATAGGACACGGGTCGATTAGGTTCAGCCTGTCACGATTCAACACTCGGAGGGAGGTGGATGAAGTCGTTGCAGCGGTACCCAAGCTGCTGTCGCGTCTCACCGCGCGGACCCCGAAGAGCGTTTAGGATAGCCCGGCGCCGGCTGGCAGAAGACCGCCTCGTCGGAGTTTTTTCCTGCGCGCTGACGCCCGCGATGGCGGCATTGCACGTCACGCGTTAACATGCGGTTTATTATCAGTAGTTGTCCGTACGCTGCGATTACGCCATGCCCGCAGTGGGACGTCGTGACGTTGCGTTGTTGTGTCGAGGTTGTGAGGGTTTAAGACGTGACTGAAAAGACGATCGCCTACATCGATGCAAACCGCGCCGCATACCTTGAGCGGCTCAAGGAGCTGCTGCGCATTCCGAGTATCTCAACGGAGACGGCAAGACGGGCTGACACGCGGCGCGCCGCTGAGTGGATTCACCGCTGCTTCCTCGACTGCGGAGTCGAGAGCGAGATTGTGGAGGGCGGCGGCCACCCGGCGATAATGGCCGATACCGGCCCGGCTGCGGGCAAGGGTCTCACCGTGCTGATATACGGGCACTATGACGTTCAGCCAGTCGGGGATGAGTCGCTGTGGCGATCCGGCGCGTTCGACCCGACGGTACGCAACGGTTCGCTCTACGCCCGCGGCTCCGCGGACGACAAGGGGCAGGTGTTCGCCCACATGCTTGGCGTCGAGAGCTGGATGAAGACAGGCGGGCAAGTGCCCGTGCGCGTCAAGTTCATCATCGAGGGGGAAGAAGAGATCGGCTCGCCGAGTTTCGGGGAGATGATTCGCCGGCACCGTGATCGCCTCGCCTGCGACTACGTTGCATTGTCCGATACGCCCAAGTTCAACGCCGACACTCCCGCGATCACCTACGGCACGAAAGGGTTGATATACAAGGAAATCACGGTGCGAGGCCCCAAGCAGGAGCTTCACAGCGGCTCGTACGGGGGCACATTGACGAACCCCGGCAACGCCCTCGCTGCCATTCTTGCCTCCCTGCGCGACGCGGACCGTAGGGTAAGCATCCCCGGCTTCTACGATGACGTTCGTGAATTGACCGGCGCGGAGCGCAGCGGGATGAAAGAGCTTCCATTCGACGAGGAAGAATACCGCAGTGTGATTGGCGTATCCGCGCTGGATGGTGAGCGCGGCTATAGTACGCTCGAGCGAAGATGGGCCAGACCGACCCTCGACGTGAACGGACTGATCGGCGGCTTCACCGCGGAAGGAGCCTCGACCGTTATACCGGCCAAGGCTGTGGCCAAGGTATCAATGCGGCTGGTCCCTGACCAGGATCCCGAGCGCATCTCCAGGGCTTTCGACGAAGCAGTCCGAGCGGCTGCGCCCCCCGGCGTGGAAGTGGACACGGCAACGCATGCGTCATGCGGGCCGTACGTGGTGTCTCTTGATTCACCGGGCATAAGGGCTGCGGCTGACGCTATGGAGGCCGGCTTCGGCAAGCGACCGTTGTTCACCCGCGAAGGCGGCACGCTGCCGATTCTCCCCATGTTCAAGGAGGTGCTGGGCGCCGATTCGATCCTCATGGGTTTCTGCCATCCCGATTGCAACGCCCACGGGCCGGACGAATTCCTCGGCATCAGCGATTTCCACAGCGGAATCAAGACATCCGCGTACTTCTTGGACCGGTTGGCTGCTGTATGACGTTCTATAACGCCTGCGCTTTTGCCTTGGATTGCCGGACGCATTGCGCAGTGTCCTATAATGTAATAACAACTGCGGGGATGAGCGGGTAGTATAGAATGTCGTAAGCATGGACCGTGATGGTGGGGGGCATGGACCCCCTTTTCCAGTGGGCGTAGCCGCCATTGCGTCGATAAAACGGTGTGTTCCGGCGCCGTGTCACCGGCGTGTTGCCTGGACGGCCGCGCGCCGCGGGCGCATGCTGCCTGGTACTGCGGACTTGCGGACTTTAAGATGGGCAAATGGGCCGACCCGGCAGGCGTTCGGTCCGGCCGGCAACGACTGATGCATTCGACAAGCGGGCGTGTCATAGCAGTGCTGGTATCCTTAGGTGCCTCCGCGGCGCCGGCGGGGGCAGGGGTCTTCCGTGACATCGCCATCGGGCTGGATTATGCGGGGTTCAACTTCCTTGGACCCGACAACGTCGACATCCGCGGGCGGACGAACCTTCTCAGCGGCGGGGCTGATTTCTTAACCACCGTCAACTTCAACGGGAGCGTTTTTGACTTCGGGCCTTGGGATTTGAGGATGCAGGGCCCCGTCTCGATCGGCTTGTCGACCGGTGGGCGACTGCTCAGCACCTTGGACGTCTCGTTTCAGACAGCGCTTAGTCCCGACGCTGCTGCCACGCCTCTAAGGTATGAGCTCAATCTGGATTCCGGCAATCAGTTGAGCACGATCGGAGGCACGTTGCTTGTTGACGGCGATCTGTCGATCAATGGCTTCGGGTTCTACGATCTGGCGTTTACGTACTCGTCACGCCAGGACGTGTCGCGCGACGGCCGCTATGCCGACGACTTCCAGTCGTTCGACCTGGATGTCGGTCCGATCCGTGTCCGCGGCAACATCTTCGCCGACGCACTGGCCTTGGCTGTGTCGCCGTTTCTGGGCAGTACGGAGCAATCAAATCCATTCATAAGGTTCAGCAGCAGCGCACAGTTGAAGGAGATTCTCAGTGTACAGGGAGCGGACGATCTTGCGCTCCTTGCGGCGCAGTCGGGTTACTCCGGTGCCGGCATCTCATCGACGCTTCGCCTTGCCGACGGCACAGGTGGGCGGTCTATCTCCTTCTCTGACATTGGACGGGCTTCGAATCAGCGACGTGGCGGGCTCGCGGCTGTCCCTGAACCGCCCGTCCTCCTGCTCCTGGTTCTATGTGTCCCTGCAATCATGTCAAGAGGCCGCGGCAGGATCACGTCCCGCGCGTAGAACTCATAGGGTGAGCTTGGCGTTGGGTACAGCGTGCGACAGCATGACCGCCTCCGGTTGTACCGGCAGTTCGCGGACAGCGGTGACGACTCACTCGGGCCACCTCGGGTCGGGCCGCCGAGTAGCTCAATCAACCTAACATCACGGGCAACGCCGATTCCGCTGACTCCTCGACTTGATTCTTGTCCCTATCCTCATCCCCACAAGTGGCACGACTCGACCGTGCGGCGTCGTCCCCATCCAAAACCCCGTACTCCTCATCATGTGATTGTGCATGACCGTCGAAGCTCGTGATCCAGGCTGCGCTCAGCGGGATGTCGAATACGTCACGCCGTGTTGGCCGAAGTGAAAGCCGCGTCTGTATCCTCGCGGCCGCATTGTGGGCTGCTTGACGCCGGTCGGGGTTGGTCGGCCAGGGCCTGGGCCAGCGCGGCGAACTCTTTCTCGCAGCGGGTGAATGCCTCGACGATGGCCGGGGCGAAATGTGAACCTGATGCCTGTGTGATGACGGCGACGGCCTCTTCGTGGCTGACGGCGTCTTTGTATACTCGGTGCGACGTAAGGGCGTCGTACACGTCGGCGAGTGCGGTAATCTGCGCCGCCAACGGAATGGCGTCGCCCCGTAGGCCTAGGGGGTAGCCCGTGCCGTCGTACCTTTCGTGGTGGTAGTAGGCTATGTCAGCAGCCATCACGAGGAAGCTGACGCCCGGAGATCGCTCGATTAGAGCTCGGATGGTCTTTGCCCCCACCTCTGCATGAGTGCGCATCACCTCCATCTGATCCGGCTTCAACCGTCGCGGGCACAGCAGGATACGATCGGGGATGGCGACCTTGCCGATATCGTGGAGCGGTACGGAGCGCACCAGGTCGTGCAGGAATGCTTCGTCGATACGATCAGTGTACCGGTCGATCTTGCGAAGCTCCTCAGCCAGAAGGACGCAGTAGCGCGTGACCCGGTCCACGTGCCTGCCCGTGTCGTTGTCGCGGTGCTCGGCCAACTTCGCAAGCGCCACCATGATAGAGTCGGATGCATGGTTGTGCGCTTCGCGCGCGGTGATGTCGTGGATGGCTGTGGCGGCTACGGTAGCGATCAACTCCACGTACTCGAGTTCGAACGTTGTGAAGGGACGCCCTCCCACACGCTCGGTCACGTTGAGGACGCCGACAACCTGTTCCGAGGCACCCATCGGAGTGCACAGCAGCGGTACACTTGCGAAGAAGCGCGAATCGTAACCTCTCCAATCTCTAAGGGCGTCCGCTTCGCTGTTCATAACGATGGGTTGGCCCGAGGCAAACACCTTGCCCGCGATGGGCTCACCAACCGGCACGAGCACCGTGCTCGCGAGCTCCTCGTCCATGCCCACCGCGCTGACGATTTTGAGGCGCTGCTCGTCTGGATCGAGACACATGATCGAGACGCGACGGCTGCGAGCTACGTCAGCCACGGCGGTCAGAGTGTGCCGGATGACGTCTTCCCGTCTCCGACTGGTTGCGACTGCCCGGCAAAAGTCCACCAAGCCCGTCAGAATCCTGGTGTGCTCGCCGCGAACCTCATTGCTGATGATCAGGTCCATTCGTTCGCGCCGCAGCCGGGCCATGGAACGCACGCGAAGGCACAACTCCATCGTACGGATGGGCTTAGCAAGATACTCGTCGGCGCCCGCCTCAAGTCCGGCGAGAACGTCCTCGTTTTCGGTGCGGGCGCTGATCATGATGATGGGAATGTCCCGCGTGTCCGGGTCTGCCTTGAGCCGTCTGGTGCACTCCAGCCCATCCATGTTGGGCATCATCACGTCCATTATGATGACATCGGGAGTGTTGTCCCTTACGCTGTCGATCCCCAAGCGACCGTCGGAGGCTTGATACACCTCGTACCCTGCGCGTTCCAGACATGCCTTGCATAGGAGGCGGTTCGTCTTCTCATCGTCGATGACCAGCACCTTGCCCAGCCCCCGCGTTCGTGCGTCTTGAAGGTCGGACGAGCCTCTCCGGGCGGTTGTAGCGTTGGCCAAGTCGACGGCAGAGGTTCCGTCGGCACTGTAGACCATGTTACGCCCAGCCTTCTTGGCAAGGTAGAGCGCATCATCGGCCTCTTTCAGCACAGCTTCCCAAGAGTCGGACTTGCCGGTAGCTACTCCCGCACTGATCGTTACTCTCCCACTGCCTCGGCCGGCGAAATGCGGGATGCCCAACATCCACACGCTCTTGCGGGCGCGCTCTGCGAGCCTGACCGCCGATTCACCCTGTGTCTCCGGTGCTAGGATTACGAACTCCTCGCCGCCGTATCTACCGACACTGTCCAGGTGCCGGCATACGGATGCTACGGAGTCCGCGATGTGCCGCAGACATTCGTCACCCTGCTGGTGCCCGTTGTGGTCGTTGTAAGCCTTGAAGTGATCCACATCGATCATGACGATGCTGTAGGGGTTGCCGTGGCGCATAAACCGCTCATGCTCCCTCTCCACCGTCTCTTCCCACACCCTGCGGTTCAGGAGCCTAGTAAGCGGGTCCATTCGGCTAAGCGTTCTGAGCTCGGCGGTGAGTTCCTCCAGTTGCTTGTTGCGTTCGCGAAGCTCCAGCTCCGCTCGGCGCAGACGCACATGCGTGGATATTCTGGCGAGCACCTCGTCGGACCTGAAGGGCCTGGTGATATAGTCACAGCCGCCCGCCTGGAACGCCTTGAGTATCTGATCGGACTCCGCCATCGCGGTGACGAAGATAACGGGGATGGATCGGGTGTTCTCTCGTGCTTTGAGCATCCTGCAGACTTCAATTCCGTCCCGTTTCGGCATCACCATGTCAAGCAAGACCAGATCCGGAAGCCAGGTCAGGACGGCATCCACCGCCTCAACCCCGTCGTCAGCGGTACGCACCTCATACCCGGCATTCTCGAGTGGGCGCGTGAGTAGCACGCGGTTGGTGGGGTTGTCGTCTACCACGAGTATTCGGGGACGTGTATTCATATAATCGCCCTACCCTGGACGCAATGAAGACGCATACTCTCGCAGACGCTCGAGGTGCAGGTCTAGTTCTCGGACTAACGGGTCGACCCTAGCGAGTTCCCCGTTGCGCACCGCAGCCTCGATCTGCTCCGATACGGACCGCGTCGGCTCTGCGCATATGTTCGAGGCGGCACCTATTATATCGTGTGCTGCCGCCCGAAGACGAGATGCATCGGCCTCTGCGGCTGCGGACTCTAGTTCATCGAACACGCGCGGCACGTGGTCAAGAAAAGCTGCAAGAACTTCGATGAGTAACTCGCGGTCACCCGCAAGGTTGTGCAGCGCCTTATCGATGTCTAGTGGCGCTTCGGGCCACTGCTGGCCCGCGCCCGGCGTCGCCGTTCCGCGTCTTGCCGCGTCGCCCCGCTCGGCCCCGAAGATCGCGTGTCGCCCCCACCGCCACTTCTCCACCGTCCGACGCACTTCGTCGAGCCGGATGGGTTTAGTGAGGTAATCGTCCATTCCGGCCTCGAGACACCGCTCGCGGTCGCCTTTCATCGCGTGGGCAGTCATTGCTATTATGGGTAGATCGGGCCAAAGGCCTCTGGAGCGTATCCGCCTCGTCGTCTCAAGCCCGTCGAGCACCGGCATCTGCACATCCATTAACAGCATGTCAAACGCCTCGTCCTCGAGCATGCGTAAGGCCTCCTGCCCGTTCTCAGCGGCAGCGACTTCGCAGCCGCAGTTTCGCAGCACTCCCGTGGCCACCGTGCGGTTGGTGGGATTGTCTTCAACAAGCAGCACGCGCGTGGTCGGTCGGTGTTGCCTCGCGTCAGCAGCCGAACGCGCGTTGTCTGGCCCAGGCGCCTTGCCTTCCTCGCTGTGCGCCGGACGTGTCGGCGGCGGCGATTCTTGAGATTGCCGGTCCGTGCCGTCAGGCTGTCTTAATGGCTCCGAAGCGGACTCCTCTTCGCCGATCGTGCCCGGCTCGACCCCCTCTTCCCAGCTGAAAACCTCGACCAGCACGTCGATGAGTGACGATCTCCTGACGGGCTTGGTCAGGCATCGGGGCTGTACCTGAGCTTTGGCAAGTACCGGAGCCGGCGTGCTCGCGTCGCGTGCGTTGCCGCTGGACCTTCTATGCAGAGCGGATGGCACCTGGGCGCCGGGAGAGCAAAGAAACACGACTTCCGGGGCACCGTATGCGGCGTCGGCGGTGATGGCGAAGTCAACCTCGATGCCGCTCATCGCCGGCATCTTCACGTCCAATATGACGAGATCGAACGGCATGTGCTGGGCAGCTGCGTCCCTCAGCATGTTCAGGGCAGCCGTTCCCCCGGATGCCGACGCGGGAGAGAAACCACACGACTCCAGCAGTCTACACAGCGACGTACGGGCGGTGGCGTTGTCATCGACGACGAGGATTCGCTTCTCGGCAGCACGCCGGACAGACGGAGCATCGTCTGCCGTGCGCGGATGTCCTGGACCCTGTGTATCGGCGCGCTCGTCCGCGCCGGTCCCCTCGCTTTTGCCAACCCGTCCCAAGGTGAGGCGAAAGCTGAAAGTAGTGCCAACGCCTTCTTCGCTCTCCAGCCAGATGTCTCCCCCCATCAGTTCGATCATCTGGCGGCAAAGGGCCAAGCCCAGCCCGGTCCCCCCGTACCTGCGGGTTATCGTCCCGTCGGCCTGGGTGAAGCTGGTGAAGATCTCTTCTTGGCGGTCCTGTGGAATCCCGACTCCGCTGTCCCGTACCGAGAAAAGCAGTTTGACTGCAGATTGAACGTCCGGCCCGTTTCCGCCGCAGGAAGCACCGTTGGCCCCACTATGCACCGCATCCTCGTCCTGCACTGAGACCGACAGAACGATCTCACCGTGGGGCGTGAACTTGACGGCGTTGCCAACGAGATTGACGAGCACCTGCTGCAAGCGCAGCGGGTCTCCCGACACGTGCGTGGGGACATCCGCGTCCAAGTCGCAGACCAGCTCCAACTGCTTCTCCGCGGCGCGCGCTGCAATCGGGCTCAGCGCGCTGTACACCGTCTCGACAAGATCAAACTCGATGGTTTCCACGGTCATCTTGCCCGCCTCGATCCTCGAGAGATCGAGGATCTCGTTCAGCAGGCCAAGCAGCGAATTCGAGCAATCCAGCACGGTGGTTAGGTACTCGCGCTGCTCGTCGGTCAGACCGGTGGCAAGGGCAAGCTCCGTCATCCCAATGATGCCATTCATGGGGGTGCGGATTTCGTGGCTCATGTTAGCGAGGAACTCGCTCTTCGCACGGTTGGCAGTCTGAGCAGCCACGGTGGCCTTCTCGAGCGCCTTGTTTGTGCGCTCCAGCGCCGCCGCATGCTCCGCTAGATTCTTCTCCGCGCACTTGCGCTCGATTGCCGTCGCCAGCACGTTGGCCACGGTTGTAAGGAAATGGATGTCGTCGTCAGTAAAGGCGCGCTGCGACGTGCTGTGCGCCCCCAGAACGCCGAACGGGTGTTCGTGCCCGGGGATTACAACGCTCATTCCGCTGACGACGCCGTGGGCACAAAGCAGCGGCGGTCCCGAGAACCGGGTCTCCCTGCGGAAATCGCTTACTACCACGGGTTGATTGGATTCGAGTGTAAAACCGGCTTGTGAGTCCCTCCCACACCCCACCTTGGCCTGTCCCACCAGACCCGGCGCCCACCCGACGCCGGCGCGGAGCAGCAGCGCCTGTTCATCAGGCAATAGTTCCAGGACTTTGCACAGCTCCACCTCGAGCGTTCGGGCTACCAGGCTGACGCATTCGTCCATAAGGGCTGCAAGGTCTATGTCCTCCAGTGCGAGTCGGCCCAGCTCGGCAATGACCGATTTCTGATGCGCATGCGTCTTGAGCTTCAACTCCGCCCGCTTGCGCTCGGCCACCTCAAGCTCAAGCTCTCGACGCTGTGCCGCCAACTCGGCGGTACGCTCCTCCACCTTCTTCTCGATTGTGGCATAACTTTCCTGCAGACGCTCGGCCATGTGGTTGAAAGAGCGCGCCAAGACGCCGAGCTCGCCGATCGCCTGGGTCGGGGCGCGTTCCGACAGACGACCTTCCGCAATGGCGCTTGTCGAAGTGACCAGCTGGTGGACGGGGGCCAACAACTTGCGCACCATCACCACCGTCAACACGATACCGATCATAATCACTATTGACGCGATCGCCACGCTGGAGCGCACGCGGTTGCTGAGCTCTGCGCGCACCTGGCCAAAGCTGTAGACAAGGCAGACAAAGCCGATGGGAGACGTGGGATATTCATCGGTGGGGGTGGTTATACCTTGCGCGCCGACAACGTCAGGCTCTTCGGTGTCGCTAAGGTCAATCTGGGTTACGTCTGCCCATACCGGCGCGATGACGAGAAGCTCGTCGGGCGATCGTTCGACCCTGACGTCTCCACGTTCGACAGCCCCACCCATGATGTCGGAGGCGTCCGTACCGGGCAGCAGAGAGCTCGTGAAATGCTCATCTCGCCTGTACTCGACCTCTGCGATGTTGTGTCCGGCAGCGTCTCGAACCGAGGCAATCTGGACAGTCTCGTCGCTGCCGACGGCACGGAGAATGCGACGCATCTCCTTCGTGTCGTTCAGGAGTACAGCATTGGAAGCGCTTCGGGCTATGGATCGTGCGTGGCTTGCGGCCTGAAGCGTCACGCGGCGCACCGAGTCCGCGTGATTCTGGCGGACCAGAACGACGCTGATGGTGCCGGCTGCGCCCAGGATCAGGAGACCGCAAAAAGTGATGGCCCGGCCTGTCAGACCCAGTCGTGTAAATTTGCCCATCTACTCCGCTCTCGCGCGCGTCGCCCCCGGCAGGCGAAGTGTTCCTGAGTCTTAGCAGCGCAAATCGACTCTTAACGACGCTTTTCCGTAGGCTGCCTTACGCCGCATGAGGTTGATCGGCGTTTCTGTTCTCCAACTCCGCCTCGTACGTCAGACGCGTGTGTTTCAAAGCCATAAGCGTCACCGGCGGTTTTCCATTGTTGCGTTATCGAGAACAGCATTCACAGCGGGTTAGCCATGATTCTGGGCTGTCTGCGTAAACACGAACGGCGTAGATGTCCGATTATCGGTATGGAGCTGCATTCAAGTCATACTAGGCTCGTGCACCGAGTGACTCCGATGCGCTGAGCTGGATGAGCGTCTTGCTGGAGCATGGACAGTCCGCGACGAGCAGCCTGTTCTTCAGGCGATTATTCCTTGGGTTTTGCGCCGCGACTGTCGCGGTGCTTTGCAGCGTTTCCTTCTCGGTGGCGCGCAGCGATGACGCGGGCGTGCAGGTGGTGGTTCTATTCCGCACGCAGACAAACCATCGACGCGCGGCGTTGGCCATAGGCAGCGAATTTCAGAGTCAGAACATCAGATACGTTTTGTTGGAGTTGCCCGAGCGCGGGGACAAGGCGGCTCAAGACGACATTCTGAGGAGGCTTATCGACTTCAATCCGACGATCGTGGCCACGGGTGGGACCAAGGCCACGATGCTCGTCCTTGATGCGTTGCCTACGACGCCCGTCGTCTTCTTCCTTGTACCAAACGCGCTCGACGCTCCGTTCATGATGGAGGAATCCCCACTAAGCGGACGCGTGGCAGGCGTCACCACGGATATCGATCCGGACGCCCAGTTGGCTTGGCTTGCGAGGTTCTCTCCGCGTGCGAGGCGAATCGGCGTCCTGACAAGCTGGCGGTCACAGCGGACAGCGTCCGCGCTTGCAGAGGCGGGGCCCAGTCATGCCATGGAGGTGACGCCGATAGAGGCGCACAAGGACAGTTTCATATCGGCAATTGATGCTATCAATGCTCGTCGTTGTGACGCAGTGATGATGATCCCCGATGCCCAGGTTTACAACTCCGCTACCGTACAAAGGCTGTTGCTCTGGGGTCTTCGCCAGAAGAAGCCCGTGTCGGCGTTTTCAGCGCGTGTGACGAAGGCAGGAGCCCTTACGGGGCAGTACTGCAATGATGAAGCGATAGGCAGACAGGTCGCACGCCTCATCCGTCGCGTCATGCGCGGCGCCGACATTGCCTCCATAGGGCTCGAGTACCCAGATCAGATCGACCACGCGGTGAACGAACGTACGGCTGATCTCATCGGTGTCCCGTTAGACGAAGAGTTGCTCCAAGCGTGTAACGTAAGATTCGGGGGTAAGGAATGATGTCGGATTCACGCACATGGTGTGGAACTACGCCGTTGCGCCTATCTGCCGTGGGATATGCGGTGTCCCACGTGGAAGGTAGGCCCCGGCGGACCGGATTGGCGGTGCCCCTGTTGTTGTCGGGGATGGTCGGGCTGTGCTGCCACACCGCCGGCACACAAGCCGAGACGACCGGCGCCGGCGACGTGAGTCTCGGCAAGCCTAAGGGCGAGCCCGTCATGCACGACGACATCGAGGATTTGAAGCTGCTTGAACTGGAGGTCCCGGTAGTGGTGACGGCCGCCCGTAGGCCACAGAGGATTGATACTATTCCTTACGCCGTAAGCGTTATCACCGCAGAGGACATTCGCCGCTCCGGAGCCCGTTCCATCCCGGACGCCCTGCGTCTGGTGCCCGGCATCGACGTGGCGGACCTGTCGTTCGGCAACGCAGCCGTTTCGTCTCGCGGCTTTCACGGGTTCGTCGCCCGGCAGCTTCTGGTTCTTGTGGATGGGCGGCAGGTTTTCGATTCGCTCTTCGGCGGCACATTATGGGGATCTTGGCCCTTTCTACTTGAGGATATCGAACGTATTGAGGTGGTCCGCGGACCGGGCGGAGTGACGTGGGGGGCGAATGCCGTCAGCGGGATGATCAACGTCATCACGAAGGCCCCGGCCGATCAGCTTGGATTAGTCCTCAGATCGAGCGGCGGATCGCGGGGGACCTTCAGCAAGTATCTGTCCTACGGTCTGCAAGACGGCCCCGACCGCCACTTGCGCATCTCCGGCGAGTATGAGGCAAGTGACGGCTTTCTCAGAGGCGGATCGTTCCTTCGCTCACTCGACGATACCTACAAAGGTGGCCGCTTCTCATTCCGCGCCGACATGGATCGCGGCTCGGGGGCTCGGCTGAGTATCTCGGGTGGAACTGCCCTGGTGGACGGCGCGTTCCCTCCGACACCTCTAGCGGGCCTGGGCCTTAGGCGAAACTCGGGGTCGCAGGCCTCCTTCTTGATGGGCACCTGGTCGCGCGATCGCGGCACGGATGATCACGTCGAGCTCATAGGTTACATCAATGACTTCCATGCCTCACCGGGCTTGCCCGCCATCGACTACCGGTATCAGCAGTTTGCGCTGCAGTTCAGCCATACGGCTAAGCTCGAGGAGACACAGAAGCTCACTTGGGGGATCGACACGCGCATCGACTTGCTCGACTCGACGAACGCCGATCCTTATATGCTCTCGAAAGACTTCGTCAGCACGGCGATCGTGGGCCTGTACATAGACGACGAGTGGCAACTCGCACCGAAATGGACGCTCGGACTGGGTGGGCGGATTGACTATGAGTCCTACGGCGGGTTCGAACCCAGCGCGCGCCTGGCACTGTCATACTGTTTGGCACCGGGGTCCGTGCTTTATGGTGCGATATCCCGCGCCTTTCAGATGCCCTCCGCCGCGCTAAGGTTCCTTGATATACCGCTGGTAAACGGCCTCGCCCACGCCAAAGGAAACCGCGATATCGAAGCCGAGACGATGATCGCTTATGAGCTGGGGTACAGGGGCAGGCTGTTCGATCGACTCGACACGAGTCTGAACATCTTCTGGCACGAGCTGGATGACGTGACGACGCTGAGTCCGATGCTCGGCCCCCCGGGCCTGATTCGCATGGATCTGGACAACCGTGCCAGCGCGTCCATGTACGGGGCTGAACTGGATGCGAGATTCCGCGTCAACGCGAAGCTCACCCTTCTGGGCAACTACACCTATCAGCGCCTGCAGTGGCGGTCGCTGACCTCGTTTCATGAGAAGGACGCGATGTCTCCGCCACAGCATAAATTCATGCTGGCGGCGAGGTACAACCCGACAGACGCTCTCCGGCTTGCGGCCCACATGTACTACGTCGATGCCGTTCGAGCTCCGCAGCCTTCCAACCCGTTCGCCGCTCGCCGCGTCGATGCGTACTTGCGTTTGGATCTGAATGCTGAGTATGAGCTCGCCCATGACCAGGCATGGGTCTCCGTAGGCGTCCGCAACCTCCTTGATTCACATCATTACGAGGGTGGAACACTTTTTCTGAATGACGCGGAAGTCCCGCGGGTCGTCTACGCTGAGCTGCGCCTGGCGATCAAATGACAGTATCGGGTATGGGGAGCACGGTCTGTAAGTTACCCGCTCCGCAGCGCAGTTGAGAGGACGCGTTGCCGCGGTCTACGTACTCGCCTTGGACGACGGCGCAAAGAAAACGGCCCGGCACGTCCACACTCATGACCGTGCCGGACCGGTTGTGGCCCACGCCTCCACTTCACTCGTCAAGGGCCTTCGGCTCGCAGATGTACTTGCAAGGATCACCGCACGCGACCAGTTCGCACACTACGAACGCGTTCGAGATGACGGTCGGGCACTGCGAGCACGCCGGAAGATCCTTGCGGAAGGGAATCGCCTGAGCGTCCTTGGTTCCAAGGGCGGAGAACACACCACCCAACGCGAGCATTGTCAATCCAACAGTCAGCAGTCTTGTCGTTCCAGTCTTCATCGTAATCTCCCTTCTGGTTTTTCGCCCAGCCTTTCGTGGCTTAACTAGCAGTCTTAAACAACCTCAACATCCAGCACGTGCTACACCGGTAAATACGAACCCCCGACCTGTTTCTGACGCCTGGCTGGACAATTTCATAAGCTCAAGAGGACCGACGGCGAGACCGGTGTGTGTTGCTCATCCTATAGGTCTACATCTGCCCGCCGCGCGAATGCTTCCAGCTGAAGCCGGGCCGCCCGCGAACTCTGATAATGCGAGCGTGAATGAGCATCAGTTCCCACCGGAATGAGGCCGGAGCCACTGCACGGCTGTAACTTGGCCCGCAATAGAGTCACAAGAAGGAGGCGCGTGCGAATGAGCCGCTAGTCCGACGGTGCGGTACTCCTGGCCGATGGCCGGTTCTCGTTCGTGGCGGAGGTGCGGGGTGGCTCATCACGATCGATAGGCTGGCGTTGGGCCGCCTGGCTGAAACGGGGCGGCTGCCGGCGGTAGTAGTCCGCGTGCAAGCCTACGGAAATGTGGGGGTTGTGGCAGCGGGCGCAAACCAGTGTGGAATCCACGTTTAGGCGGATGGCGTCCTTGTGCTCTTGTGTCTTGCCTACGAGCGCCAGTTTGACGGCGTCGCTCCCGGGTCCGTGACAGGCTTCACAGCCAACGCCCTCCTCGGAATAGTGCCCCGTCGCAGGGTTGAAGCCGGTGGTATGACACGGCAGGCAGTTGTCCTTGATCGGTTCGTTTCGGATGCGCTCGTATGTGCTACTCATTTTCGAGTTACGCCAGCCGTCCACGGCAGCAGGATGGAGACCCTGATGACACCCGATGCAGATCCGGCTGCCGACGTGGCCTTTCGCAGCAAGCGGATCGCTCTTGTCGGCCCAGTCGGTCTCGAGTGGTGTCAGCTTGGGATTGGACAGCAGCTCGGTCGGGATGGGCTCGCCGGTGAGGCTCATCATGAGGAAGGTCAACGCTTGGGCTTCGTCATCGGACAAGTTCAGATTGGGCATCTCGGAGGTTTCG
Organism: Phycisphaerae bacterium; assembly: GCA_046757145.1. GTDB lineage: Bacteria > Planctomycetota > Phycisphaerae > UBA1845 > UBA1845. Next base: position 18,537 of record JBHHXS010000031.1, read on the forward strand.
ACGACTGACTTGGGGTCCTTGAAATGCCTGAAGTGCCATTCGGCGTCGTGTAGTTCGCCTGCCTGGCTGATGTCGGGTCCGACAACGCCGCCTTGCCCCCGAAGCTTATGACACGAAAGACAGGCCTTGGCGTAGAACAAATCCATCGCTGCGTTGTATCTGGCCACCCCGGGCAACGAACGCTCCGTGTGGCACTTGGGGCATGCTTCATCGATCTGTTGGCGGGAAACCACCGGGTCGCGCCAATGTGGTACGTGTCCGTGTGCATCCTCCAGCGTCGTGGCCAGTCCTTGCCCACGGTGGCAGATGGTGCACCCGAACCGTTCCTTGGGGTGATTGATCATGATTTCTCCGGGGTGTGCGGCCAGCGGTTGGGGAGATCCTTTCATGGCTGGGTCGTCAATGGCTGCGTGGCAGGTAACACAACGATCGATGCGCCCGAGGTCGAGCAGGCCTCTCGCTTCGCCGTACGCGAGCTCGCCGACGGCGAGCCCTGCCGGCGCCGCGACGTGCTGTTCCTGGCGTACTCGAACCTCAAGCCGGAACGGCGC